>JAVYMB010000001.1:0-29680 GCA_038740145.1 Candidatus Norongarragalinales archaeon
GTTGCAGGAGTGGAAACAAAAAAGCCAAAATTATCAAAAAACTTATTACGCCGCGCATTCCGCACGCCCGCGCTTCAGCTTTGCAGCGTAGTCCGCTTTGCTGAATTACTTTTACCGCGCGGTTTATTAAAACGAAACTCGTAACCGCAAACGGCGTCCTTTATGACTTCGCCGAAAACACCTTCGGTCAGCGTGTCTCGCTCTTTCGCTTTGTTTTTCGCAGCATTCGCGTTGCTCGCTTTACTCGCGCCAAGCGCTTGCCGTGCTTACACTGACTATTCTTTCGTAGTCACTGCAAGAATAGACGAGAATGGAAATGCGCACGTTATCGAGAAAAGCGTTTTTAATTTGGATACGGCGGCTGAGCGAGAAGAGTTCGACAATTACCAAGGGCTCGGAAAGACGACTATCGCGGATTGGCGTAAGTTTAGTAAAAACATCCGCTACCACTTTACTGGTTCAGTAACGAATCCGCGAATCATCGCAGCGCGCGAATTCGAGATAAGCGCTTCCGCCGCCTCTGTTTCGGTCGAGTATGACGTAGTCGGTGTTTTCACAACTGAAAAAAGCGGCGGCAGAATTACAAGGTACTTTCTAAACACGGAAAAATTAGCTTTCGGCGGTGCTGGAAGCAAAGGCGAAATCAGCCTCGGCAACAACGCGAAATTCGTTTTAGAGCTTCCGCTGGACGCGCTTGAGATAGAAACGATTCCAAGCCCCGGTGTTGCGCGCCCTCGGCGGAATGCGCTTGAGTGGCGTGGACCGATTGTCGGTAGGTGGGACGTGCGCTTCAAGCGAGAAAAACCGCTTACGAGCGAGGTAAGCGAGTTTTTCGTTGAGCTTTACGAACAACTATCCTCTTGGTGGACCTTGCTGATTCTTGCCGCGGTTTTTTTCGCACTTCTCGCCTTCAAACTAGTCAAAGGAAGAAAGTAGTTCTACTTCTTCGCTCGATAATTCGAAGAACGACGCGAAGCCAGGCGCGCGCCTTAAGAAAACCACTGTTTCAAGCGCTTGTTTGCGAGAGCAGTGGAGCGACGCCATTATTTTCGCGAGAATACCCGCAAGAAGAGCCCGGTTTTTCTTCGACTCGCCGAGCGCCTTCAACACAGTCGGGAAAGAATACTGGATAAAGTGCGGCTTTCCGCCGCCGCGAGCTGACGCCGTGGCAATGCCTCCGCAAGCTAGTGCACGCGCGTACTTGAGCAACGTCCAGTTTTGCGAACGTCGAATGCGCGCTTCGAAAACGCTTGCTTTCGACAAAGCGTCGAACGCATTTGCTCGCTCCCGCGCGCCGCCGTCTTCTTTTTCTGCAAACTCGCGAGGAATGTTTTCTTCGAGCCACCGAAGCAACAAGTCCAAATCCGCTTCACTCGCTTCGCTCGCGCGCACAGCGTCGTCGAACGAACGCGCATGAAAAATCGCTCGCAGAGTTTCGAAAACTCGTTCTTGCCTGTCGCGGTTACCGAAGGCTGCGTCCGCTTCAACTTCTCCGATTGCGCAAGCCACCTGCAAGTCGTTGATCGCAGCGCGCAAGTCGCCGCCAGCGCGTTGAGCGAGAGCTTCAAACTCTTCTTGCTTGAAATTCTTGAATCCTTCGTCGAAAGCGATTTTCGCGAGCGTCGCAGCTATCGCCCTCCAATTCACGCGCTTGAATTCAATCAACAAACAGTATTGACGCAATGGCGCCAGCCGTGGTTCCCACGCGTTTTCGGCAGCGAGAATAATTGGGAACGCTCGTTTTTCGAGTACTGGCGCTAGCGCCGCCGCGATAGTTTTTCCTCCCTCGCTTCGCGCCGCCCTGTCGAAAACTGCGTCAACTTCGTCTACAAACAACAAGCGCCGCATTCCATACAAATCGCAAGCGCTTTCAGCGCAGGGCAAAACCCGCTTCACGAAGTCACCAGTGCCGCGGTCACTGCTTGCGTTAGACTCGCTTAACGCCCAATTCATTTCAAGCGCGAGCGCCCGCACAAGCGCGGTCTTTCCGCTTCCCGTAGGCCCCCAAATCAACAAGGGTTTTCCTCGCTTGCCTCGCCGCCAGTCTAACGCCCACTTTTTGATTGTTTCTCGCGCTTCCTCGTTTCCAGCGACTTCACCAATGCTGCACGGCGCGTGCTTTACAATCCATAACTCGCTGGTTTTTGCCGAACTAGGCATAAATTTAATTTAACCGCCGCGCTGTAAATAAACTTTGTGTTAATCGGAATCGTCGGCAAGCCGTCGACGGGAAAATCGTCGTTGTTCAACGCGCTCACTCACGGGCACGCGGCAGTCGCGAACTATCCGTTTACCACGATTGATCCGAACAAAGGCGTCGCCTTCGTGCGCGTGAAGTGCGCTTGCACGGAACTAGGCGTGAAGTGCAAGCCTCGCTTCGGTTCTTGCGCGAACGGTGTGCGCTTAGTCCCAGTCAACGTCGTCGACGTCGCAGGGCTCGTCGAGGGTGCGCACGAGGGACGCGGTAAAGGAAACCAATTCCTGAACGATTTAAACGCAGCGGACGCCCTGGTCTGCGTCGCCGACGCCGCTGGCGCGACTGACGACGGCGGAAACGCTTGCGCGCCTGGCACGCATGATGCTGCGCGGGACGTGCGAATGGTTGAAAGCGAAATCGATTACTGGATTCTCGGAATCCTGAAGCGAAACCTAGCGAAAGCGAAAGGCAAACGTTTCGATGATTTCGCAGCGCTGCTCAGCGGAATTCGAGTCAACCGCGATTTGCTTAAACACTGTGTTGACGCGTTAGGACTCAGCGAAAATACTGCTGAGTGGAAAAACGAGGCGCAACTGCTTGAACTTGCGCGTGCGCTTCGCAAGCGAACGAAGCCTCTGGTAATCGCAGCGAACAAGATCGACTTGTCGCCAGCGGCCGCCGGCGTCGAAAAATTGAAGAAAGAATTTAGCGATTACACCGTCGTGCCAATTGCTGCCGACGCTGAACTAGCGCTTCAACGCGCTCGCGAAAAAAACTGGATTGAATACGACTCAGCTGCGGAGCGCCCTGAAATCAAGATTGTTGCGCGAGAGCAAGAACTCGACGAGCGCATCGAGACGGCGTTGCGCTCGATTGAGGAGCATGTTTTGCGCAAGTGGGGCTCGACTGGAGTGCAGCGACTCTTGGAAGCAGTTGTTTTCAAGACGCTTGGCTTCATAGTCGTATTTCCAGTAGAGGACGAAAAGCATTTCGCCGATCACTTCGGAAACGCGCTTCCAGACGCGATTCTGCTTCCAAAAGGCTCGACGCCGCTTGCACTCGCGGAAGCAATTCACTCGGACTTGGCTAAGCATATGCTTTACGCCGTCAACGCCCGCAACAAGATGCGGCTAGCTCACGATTACGCCTTGCAAAACGGCGACGTGATTAAAATAGTTTCGGCGAAGTGATGTGTCGCGCGTGTTGTTTTCTACAGCGGGAATTCCTCTTCAGTGCCGCGGCGGAAGCGTGGAAGGAATAGCGTGCGTTCGCAAGCTCGGTTTAGACGCGATGGAGCTTGAATACGTGCGCGGAGTCAAATACAACTCTGCGCTCGCCCAAAAAATCGGTGAAGCCGCTGCTAAACACGAAATTTCTCTATCGTGCCATGCGTCGTATTACTTGAACCTCCTAAGCGACGACCCGAAGAAAAAAGCGTATTCTAAACACTTAATTCTCGAAAGCGCGAGAATGTTGAGCGGCGCCGTCGCCGCTGGCGCTCCACACGGAGAAGGCGGTGGACGCGTGGTTTTCCACGCGGGATATTTCATGAAGAAGGATCCCGCGCAAGCTGCGCGAGAAATGCGTGAGGAATTCAAGTTTTTGCTAGCGAAAAAACGCGAGGAGCACCTTAAAGTTGTTTTCGCTCCAGAGTTGACAGGGAAACCGAGCGCGTGGGGTTCGCTTGACGAATTATGTGCTTTGTGCAGCGAGTTTTCGCTCGGCGACTTCAACCCTTGCATCGACTTCGCGCACCACCTTGCGCGAGGAAACTCGCTTAAAACTCAAGATGATTTTGAGGCTGTGTTGAACAAAATTGCGAAAGCTTTAGGCGCAAACGCGCTTCGTTCTCTTCACTGTCATTTTTCCGGAATCAATTTTTCAGCAAAAGGCGAATCAAATCATTTAGCGATTGCCGCGAACTCGCCGCCTTTTACTCTGCTGGCTCGAGCGCTGAAAGCAAAGCATTGTAGTGGCGTGATTGTTTGCGAATCACCCAACAACGAGGAAGATGCTTTAGAGATGAAACGTATTTACTTGAAGTCGTAGCCTTAAACGCAATCATAATTAAGGCGGTGCGGCAAAACAATTAAAAACAATTTTAAGTTTCCAGTTTTTTTGGCGTCGCGGTGTTTGAACGTGGTTTTCGACATTTCGCAACATCTTTCCGGCTACAAGAAAGAACTTTACGTAGCGAAAAAACTCGCTCGCGTAGCCGGCGGAATCGTCCTCGACGAATGGGGACTAGAAAAAATCGGATTGAAGCCCGGCTACAAGGAAAAACACGAGTTCGTTACCAGCGCGGACTTGCATTCCGAAATGGAATTAATCGAGGGCTTGCACGCCGCGTTTCCCGACCACAGCATTCTCAGTGAAGAAAAAGGCTATTTGCGTAGGGGCAGCGACTATTTGTGGCTAATTGATCCGCTTGATGGAACGACGAACTATGTTTCGCACAACCCTTACTGGTGCGTGAGTATCGCCCTCGCTCGCAAGGAAAAACTCCTCGTAGGCGTTGTTTTCGCGCCTGCGCTCAAGGAAATGTTCGTGGCGATTCGCGGCCGCGGAGCTTTCCTCGAGCGCTCGCGCATTCACGTTGCCCGCGAGCGAGATTTGGAAGACGCCCTAATTTCGCTTGGCGCGCCCCGCCAATTCATCAATGCGGGACAGCAACGAGTCTTTTCGGCGATTGCGGAGTCTAGCAAGCACTTGCGTTGGTTTGGAAGTGCTGCGCTAGACCTAGCCTACGTAGCGTGCGGCCGCATTCACGCTTGCGTTCGCGCTTCAATGCCAAAGCCGTGGGACCTAGCTGCCGGCGCCTTGCTCGTGAGTGAAGCAGGCGGAGTAGTTACAGATTTCAATGGTAATAAGTGGCGTCCAGAGTTGCGCAACGTCATCGCTGCAAACCCTCGGTTGCACAAGCACTTGCTTGAACTAGTCGAGAAAGCAAAATAACCCTTCGTTTCGGCGTTTTTTTCTATTTTTTCTTTCCGGCGGCTGTAACGCGTTCCCGCGCGATGCGACGCGCGATCTCGCGCGGATTTTTTTTCGTACGCAGCGCTTCCTCCATTACGAGGCGAGTGTTGCGAACGATTTTTTCTTCAACAAGGCGAAACATTTCTTGCTCGCTTTTGCCGACGAACTCGCAGTAAGAACTAATGACTCCCCCTGCGTTTGCGATGACGTCGGGAACGAAAACTATCCCGCGGCGCCACAATTCTTCTTCGATTTCTTCACCGACTGGAATGTTGGCGGCTTCAACTAGTAGTTTGCACTTTACGGCGTTCTTGTTCGACTCGTTAATCGCGTCCGGGCGCGCTCCAGGAATCAAAACAGTTACAGGCAAACCGAAGAGCGCTGTCGCCTCGAGTTTTTTCGCGCTCGCGCTTTCGTAAGCGACAACAGTCTTTTTTTCTTGTTTTGTCTGCAGCAAGCGCTCGAAATCAAGCCCTCGCTCGTCGTAAACCGCTCCTTTCGAGTCGCTTACACAAACCACTCGGCAACCGGCTTCGGATAGAAATTTCGCAGCGAAAGTGCCGACGTTTCCGAATCCTTCGATTGCGACTGTCGCGTTTTCTGGAGCGATTCGCATTTCTTCTAGACACGACAACGTGCTTTTTGCGACTCCAAATCCAGTGCTGCCGAGTTCGTGAGGCAACCCTCCTTTCGCCTTGCTTTTTCCAGTGCATGCTTTCGGCGTTCCAACCTCGTCTGCGAACGCGTCCATTTCAACTTCAGTGGTATTCATATCTGGGCCAGCGACGTATTTTTCTGGCACGAGTTGCTTGACGCGGCGCGCGAACGCGCGAATGAGGGCGTCTTTGTTTACTTGCGCTGCATCGTGCGGATTGCGGTTTCCAACATCAATTCCGCTTTTCGCGCCACCGAACGGTAGCTCTGCGAGCGCGTTCTTCCAAGTCATCGCGCGAGCGAGGCGGAACACTTCTTCGCCGCTAACGTTTTGTGCAAGGCGAATCCCACCTTTTCCCGGCCCAAGGTTTGTATTGTCGATGCAGAGGAAGGCTAGCAGTCCCGTTTGCGCATCGCTTACTTGCAGAAAGCACTCTGGACCAATTTCGTCCGTCTTTATCATCGCAGGCATTCAATCACCGTTGTGGTCAGCTGCCCAGAAAGAATAAAGAAAAAAAGCATGGGGCTTAAAGTAAGCATTAATTTAGGTTGACGCCATTTAAACTTATTGCTTGCATCGCTTGGTTTTTGCGGCGGGATTTCGTTGGTTATTCACTTCGCACACCTTGCAGACGTTCACTTAGGCGCTTTTCGCGACTCTAAATTGCGCGAACTCAATCTTGAAGCGTTTAAGCGTTGCCTTACTGAATGCATTGAAGCGCGCAAGCGAGGCGCCCTCGACTTCATTGTCATCGCCGGAGACTTGTTTCACGTCGCGTTGCCAGAAATGCGCATCGTCGATGAGGCAACGAAAGCCATGAAGGCGGCTAGCGACGCCGGCTTGCGCTTGTATTTAGTATACGGAAGCCACGATTATTCGCCGACCGCAGCGAGTATAATCGACGTTCTCGCGAGCGCCGGCGTCCTCCGCAAGATTCACTCAGACGACGCCGCGCATCCTGAAATAGTTGTTGATGAAGCGACTGGCGCGCTCCTCGCTGGTGCTTGCGCTCGCTCGCTTGGACTCGAGGCTTCGTTTTTTGAGAAAGCAAATTGGAGCGAGTTCGAGAGAGCGACGCCTCCAAAGATTTTCGTTTTTCACAGTGCGATTGACGAGCATAAACCATCGTTTTTGGCGTGCAGTGAAGGCATTCCGCTCGCGCGATTCCCGAAGGGTTGCGCTTACTACGCTGGCGGACACGTTCACTCCCGCGCTGAAATCGATGAAACCGCACGCGGCTACGGCAAAATCGTTTTTCCAGGGCCTTTGTTTGCGGCTGACTATAGAGACCTTGAGCAAGCAAGCCGTGAATCTCCGGGTTATTACGTAGTGGAAATAAGCGGCGGCACGCCGCGCATAGAGTTTAAGCCCGTGCGCTTGGCTGACGTTGTTTCAATCGAGTTCAACGCCGCAGGCAAAAGCGCTTTCGAGGTTAACCGCGAACTCCTCGAAAAAACATCAGTGATTGACGCGGCTGGAAAAATTGTTTTGTTGCGCGTTTTCGGCGTGCTCCGCGAAGGAAAGCCAAGCGAAGTGGATTTCGCGTCTGTACGCAAAGCCTTCGTCGAACAAGGCGTTAAAACTGTTTGCATCAATCACGCGCAACTCGCGGCGCGCGAAGCCGTGGTGCAGCGCGCGCAAGGCGCAAGCAGGAGTGAAATCGAGGAACGCGTTTTCGCGAGCGCTGCCGCGGCTTTCAAGACGAAGAATGCGTTCTTGAAGGAAAACAGTGTTCAAATCGCGCGCGAGTTGCTGCGCGTCTTAAGTTGCCAGCGATTCGAGGAAGTGAAGGAAAAAAAGGCAGATTACGAAGCGCGCCTAGTGCGCGAAGCAAGCAAAATCTTGCGGTTGGTTTGACGTGAAATTGTTGTCGCTTGAACTAAAAAATATTCGGAGTTACTCAAGCGTGCGCATCGACTTTTCGAGCGGAGTCACTCTTTTCGAGGGAGACATAGGGTGCGGCAAGAGCACGTTGCTTTACGCGATTGAATTCGCGTTGTTCGGGCTCGGCGACTTGAACGCGGGCTTTCTCCTCAGGCACGGCGCCGCGAATGGTTTCGTCAAGCTTCGAATGGAAATTCTTGGTAAGGAATATTATTTCGAGCGCACGCTGGAACGCAAGCGAGGCGGAGTCCAGCAGGGAGTAGCGTCGATTTCAAGCGAAGGAAAGCGCGTGGAATACGCGCCGCGCGAAATGCGCGCTGCTGTACTCAAGATTCTTGGTTTCAACGAGCCGCCGAATCCGCGGGCGACGAGTTGGATTTATCGGTACGCCGTGTTCACGCCGCAGGAAGAAATGAAGTTCGTTCTCGCTCTCGACGATGAAGAGCGGTTGAACACTCTGCGCAAAGCGTTCGGAATCGAGGACTACCGCACGGCTCGAGAAAACGCGGCTCTAGCCGCACGCGAAATAAAAAGCGTTGAACAAAGACTGGAAGGCGAGCTCGCAGACTTGCCGGCTCTCGAAAAAGAAAAGACGGAAAAACAGAATAAATTAGGCGAAGCGCGCGCGAAACTCGCTTGCCTGCGAGAAAAGGAATGCGTTGCTGAGCAACAACTCGCCGCGGCAAAACAAGTGTTAGTTGAATTGCGCGAGCGTGCTAAAGCAGTGGAAGGCGTGGCCAAGGAAGTTCCGCTCCTTCAAAAAAGGCTTGAAGAAAAACGAGTGGAGCGAACCCTTACCGAAACTGAGTCCGAAAAACTACGCAAGCAAATCGCAAGCGATGAAATTGAGCTTGCGGAAGCAAAGAAAAAAACGCTTCCTCCATCGAAAAGCGAAGCTCTACTCAAAGCCGAGTTGGATTCGGTTAGAAAAAAAGCGAGCGCGCTAGCTGTCGAATGCGGCGCGCTCAGCACAAAACTATTGGAAATCGAGGAGTTGGAAAAGAAAGGCGTTTGCCCTACTTGCGAGCGCCCGATTTGCGGCGCGGATTTCGCAGCAAAGAAAACAACTCTTCGCAGCCAACTAAGCGAGAAAACTAAGGCGCGCGAGGAAAGCGATGCGCAGCAGCGCTCGCTCGAGGAAGCCCTTGAAGAGTTTCGTGAGGCGGCGCTCGCTGCAGAAAAAGCCGCGGCGTTGGAGTCGAAACTCAACGATTACCGTGAGCGCGAAAGCGCGGCGCGCGAAAAAGCCGAGGGTTTGGCGAAAGAAATTTCCGCGCTTGAAACGCAACTCGCGCAAAAACGCAGTGAACTCGAAAAAAATTTTGGACTGCGTGAAAGCTTGGCGCAAGCGGAACGAGAGCAGAACGCGCTGGAAAACCAAGTGCGCGCGGCAGCTGCGGCGCGAGGCGCAGCAGAAAGCGAGGTCGCTCTCATCGAAGCACGATGCCGTGAACTCGCCGCGCGCGTAGAAGAAAAACTCTCTAAGCGCGCTGAGCTCGAAGACACGCGAGAAAAGCGCGTTTGGCTGAGCGAGTGCTTTGTGCCGGCGCTTGAATCAATCGAGCAAAGCGTCCTCGCTTCGATTCAAGCGGATTTCGACGCGGCGCTTCAACAATTCTTTTCGCTTCTCGTCGAAGAAGAAGGTTTAAGCGTTCGAGCAAGCGAAGCGTTCGCGCCTTTGGTGACGCAAGACGGGTTTGAGCAAAGCGCGGACGCGCTAAGCGGAGGCGAGAAAAGCGCGCTTGCGCTTGCTTATAGGCTGGCACTCAACAAAGTCGTGCGGTGTGCGACTCCGTCGTTGAAGGAAAACTTGTTGATTCTCGACGAGCCGACCGACGGGTTCAGTAAGGAACAACTCGAGCGAATGCGCGACGTTCTTGATGCGGTGGCAGCAGAACAGGTTTTATTGGTTAGTCACGAACGCGAACTCGAGGGAGTTGCTGACCGAGTTTACCGAATAATTAAAGAGGGCGGCGAAAGTAAAATAGCGTGATTCGATTCCATGACGCTCAAACAAATAACGGTTTCCGCGGCGGTATTGCGATCGTTGTTCAAGCCTGCGCCAGACTCTTACAAGGGACAAAACGGAGCGCTTACCATCATCGGTGGAAGTCGCGAGTACCACGGCGCTCCAGTGTTTGCCGTCCGCGCCGCTAATCGCTTTGTCGACTACGTCTTTTTTTACTCGCCGTTCGGCTACAATTGCGAACTCGTGCGAGGCTTGCGCAAGCGAGTCGCTGAAGTAATGGTCGTGGGACGTGATCGCCTGGACTTCGCGGTTTACAAGAGCGACTGCATCCTCGCGGGAATGGGGCTGCGGCCAGACAATCAAACAAAAGCCTTTATCGAATCGCTGATACGCCGATACAAGGACAAAAAATTCGTTCTCGACGCAGGCGCGTTGCGAGTAGTTGAACCGCGAAAACTCGGTGCGAACGTTCTCGTTACGCCGCACGCGGAAGAGTTTCGCGCGTTGTTCGAGTGCGAGGCGACGCCTGAAAACGCGGCGCGTTGCGCGCGCAAGTTTGGCTGCGTGATTTTGTTGAAAGGGCGTTTTGACTACGTCGCTGACGGCAAGCGTCTTGCCGTAAACCGCACGGGAAACGCGGGAATGACTAAAGGCGGCACTGGCGACGTGCTCGCTGGACTCGCGGCGGCGCTCGCCTGCAAAAATGATTTGTTTACGGCTGCTTGCGCAGCCGCGTTCGTTAACGGCGTCGCGGGCGACTTGTTGTTTAAACGACAAGGGTTTAACTACAACGCGAGCGACTTGATTGAAGCGTTGCCTGAAGCGTTTGCGAAAGCGCAGCGTGCGGCGCGCGGTAGAAGGGCGCATTGAAATGGATTTGAACGCCTCGCTCGTTGGCTTGACGAGCCACTTTCCTTCAAGCGTAGAGTTGTTTTCGCTTCCTTGGTGGGCGTGGATTGCGGCTGCTGTTGCCCTCTTCTTGTTCGCCGTCGTTGTAATAAAACTCGTGAAAAAAATTTTAGTCAACACCGTGCTAGGGTTAGCTGCTCTCTTACTAGTAAATTTTTTCGGCAGTGGTTACGGCGTTACGATTCCAATTAATTTGGTGACCCTTGCAGTCAGCGCGTTGCTCGGCTTGGCGGGAGTTGGCGCGCTCATACTCTTGGCGTTGTTCGGAGTCAAGGTTTAAGAGCGCGCGTTTTTTTGTAGCTGCCTCTACTCTTTAGGTAAATTTATTCTGCGTCGCCAATGCCGTTTTCCGTGACTGTAAAAATGCATTCGTTGTCCGGCAAGTTCGGCGAATCAACGAGTTTCGCGATTCGCCGCGTTTCCTTGCTGCGGCGCAAGTAAACACGGTATGTGGAACTGTGGGCTAACACGTGGCCGCCGATTGGTGCAGTCGGGTCGCCAAACAAAATGTCCGGCTTATCCATGACTTGGTTTGTCACATATACTGCGATGTTGTACACGTCTGCCAAGCGCAAAAGCGAGTGAACGTGCTTGTTCAACTTTTGTTGTCGCGCGGCGAGCGTGCCCCTTCCTACGTAGTCGCTGCGAAAAGACGCGGTGAGTGAGTCGACGATGACGAGTTTCACGTTGTTTTTCTTTATTACTTCGTCGAGCTTGTCGACGACTAGCATTTGGTGGTCGCTGTTGTAAGTGCGCACGTAGTGGATGTTTTTGAGCACGGTTTCTGGGTCGAGGCCTTGCGCCATCGCGATTTGCGCTACGCGTTCCGGGCGAAAAGTGTTTTCGCTGTCGACGAAGGCGACTGCGCCTTCGAGCCCGCCTTTGTCTCGCGGTAACTGTGCGTTGACGCACAATTGGAAAGCGAGTTGCGTTTTGCCGCTTCCGAATTTTCCGAAGCACTCGGTAATCGCCTGCGTTTCTATTCCTCCGCCGAGGAGAGCGTCGAGTTCTTTACTGCCTGTCGTGATTTTTTCGATTTTCCTTCGGCGCTCGAAAACATCTACTCCTGTTTCGAAACCCATTTCGAGAGCGTCTCGCGCTGCGTTGATTGCCTTGATTGCGGATCCTTCGCTTATTCCGGCAACTTCGCATAATTCGATCGGCATGCTGTACGCGATGCTTTCAAGCGAGTCGTAACCAGCGTCTTCGAGTTTTTTCGCAATGCTTTCACCTACCCCTGGCAACTCGCGGATGCTGGTTATTTTCTTGCGCGTCTTAGAATTCGTTTTTTCGCTTATTTTTTCTTCGGCAGCAGCCTCAATCGAGGCATTTTCGCCTTCCTTCTCTTTCGCCACCCTATATCCCCCCGCGGCAACGAGCCTTCTTTCAGGCATTTTCGCCGCACCATTTCGCCTTCGTCGAAAGAGCAGTTGATTATTAACGCCGTAATTAATAAGTTTTCGGGAGCGTGCTTCCAGTGAACAAACAGTCAACCCAACTTTTTCACAAATGCAGCGAGTCGTTGTTTTTCGCTTTCATCGACTTTACAGACAACCACGCCGCGCCTGGGTTGTCCGTAAGCAACTACGCTGTGCAACGGCGCGAACAACACAGCGGGAATGAATGCGTAGTCTTCTTCGCCTATCACGCGCACGAAAACTTTGCCGCCTCGCCGCAACGCTCGCTCGATACTGCGCGCCAACGAGCGCGTTATCGTACCTCGAGGGTTGCGGCAAACGATTTCGCGTCCCCGCACTCGCTCGATTCCAAGCACGGGATCGCCACGGCGAGTTTTTTCGTCGAAAACCAACACGTCGGCATCTAGGTGGTCGAGAGTGCGCGCAACCACGTCGCCAACGAGGATTATCTTCGTTGGTTTGTAAAGCCGAATCGCTCGCCCCGCGCGCTTAGCGTCAGGGTAAAGGGTTCCAAAGGGGCGCTTCGCGAAAGCGCGGAGCGCTGGCGTTGCTTTAAGCGTGCGCTTGAACAACGAGCGATACAAAAAACCGCGTCTGTCTTCTTCCCCGCCGCGCATTCGCGTGCTTGAAATGTGCTTGCGGTCTTCGCTTAAAACGAGTGGGCACAAAACAATTTTTAGGGGGCGGAGTCCGCGCCGCCGTCGAGCGCGGTTGATAAGGCGCGCGCCAGCAACGGTTTCGCTAGTGCAGACTATTGCTTGGTAGCCGTCTTGCAGCGTTGGACCACAAACATCGTGGAGTTCGTAGATTCGCGCTCGCTTGAGCCAACCTTTTTTCTTTAAAAAATTTTTAAGCGCGGCTTTGCGTTCAACGAAAGACTGCACTATTCGCGCGTAATTTTTTTTGCGCGTCATTTGCTGGACAGTTAAACCGATGAGGACGCGCTCGCCAACCGCGAAGGCTTTCGCTAACAATGCTTCGTGTCCTTTATGTAGCCTGTCGAAAGTGCCGCCAGTCGCGACTAATCGAAACTTTTTCATACTCATTGGTTTAATGCGGCGAGTCGGTTTAAATGTTTTTGAACGCCTTCTTCTCAGCTTTTTAAACCGCGTTTTAAAACACTGCGGTCGGCGTTTAAGAGCTCTTTTTAAAGCGGTTTTAAACACGTCTTTAGTGGAAGCGAAGCAAGCGTTGGTTTATAAACCCTTTACACCAAACTTTTAGCCTTGCTCCCAGTGCAAGCGGGATGCGAGGGAGGTGCCGTTAGCATGGCATTCTCCGGAATAATGCCCGCCGACTTGTTCGACGAGCTCGACTGAACCGCGCGTCCAGTTTTTTCAACGAAACGCGCTTTTGGGTCGAATCACCGCCTTATGAAAGCAAGCGGAAAAACTTGACTGCCGCGCGCCTCGCGCACCACTAGTTTTTACTTTTTTTCGCTCGAATTCTTTTTATTCTCACTTTTCTTTAAAGATACGCAGAAAATATTCGAGGCTTTCGGGAGGTAACGCGCATGGGTTTTGTTTCAATGACTATATGGGTTTTCTTAATGCTTTTAGCAGTCGGCATTTACACTAGCTTGCTTGCGTTGCTTAAGCCTAAAGAAAAGCAGTATTATGGAATGCTTAAACTCGGAGTCTTCCTAGCGGTTTTCGACTTCTTTTTCGAGAGTTGGGGCGCCGCCGCAGGTTATTGGGTGAGCAAGGGCTCGCTGTTGCCCCTAAACTTTTTCAGCGTTCCAGGCTTTGAAGGAGTGCCTTTCGAAGTCTTTGTGATAGCCTTGTGCGCTGGCGCTACTTACGCGTTGTTGTTCCCGAAAAAATTTGATTGGCGCATCGCGCTTCCAACAAACTTTCTCATCGCATGCATCGGAGCCGGCATAGAGTCGCTTCTGATTTCTTCTGGCAACCTCGTTTACAAAGGTGGTTGGACTAGCGTGCACGCTCTTCTCGCCTACTTCGCCGTCTTCCTACTTTTAAACTGGGTTAATGCGAAGTATTGCGGTGACTAATCGTTTAATAGGCGCGTCCACGTAACGTTTGACGTGCGCCGCTTAGTAGTTTGTTTCTTCGCGTTCGCTTCTCTTGCTTCAATGCTCGCTAGCGCAGCGACTCCGCTTTCTCAGTGCAGCTCGCTTTCAAGCGGCGACTACGTGCTCGTGCAAGACGTTTATGCCGCGCCACCTGGGACCGACTGCTTCGTCGCAAGCAGTGCTGGCGTCTCCTTGGATTGCGCTGGCTTTCGCGTCGTCGGCTCGCAAGGCGGCGTCGGATTCAAAAACCCTGGTTTCGCAAACGTCGCCTTACGCGGCTGTACAATTCAAAACTTTAGCGTCGGCGTGAGTTTCGAGGGAAGCACAGCGTTTTCAGGCGGAAGCATTGCCTCCAACGCGGTTTCAGGGACTTCAACTTCATTAAAAATAATTAACGCTCGCTCGCTATCGGTTTCGCAAAACTCTTTTTCTGGAGTAGTGCAAGCGTCGTCTTCAAGTGAATTGGTTTTTTCTTCAAACACTCTCAACGCCGTAGAACCCGGCGCCCTCAAACTTGAGGGGGTCACTTCGTCGATTTTCTCGAGCAACGCCGTATCAAGCGGCGGCGAGTACGCGCTGTGGGCGACTGCTTCATCAAGCAACTCTTTTCAAGGCGGGAGTTTCGCCGGTGCCACTACTGATGCTTTGCTTGACTCGTCGCCGCCGAATAGTTTTACCGAAACCAATTTTTTTCACGGCAGCGTCGCCTTCGCTGGCTCGAGCGACGGCGCAGTGTTTAAAGATTGCGCTCTTGACGCTGCTCGCTTGCGCTGGCTTTCAGGTGCCGCGCGCGTCACCGTGAAAAACAGCGCTCGAGTGCGAACGCTTGACGCAAACGGCGTTGCAGTGGAAGGCGCGAGCGTAAACGCTACCGCAGCAGACGGCGCCTCGCTTTTTTTTGGTTGGACGAACGCTGCAGGGTTGACTGACTGGTTTGAAGTAATCGTTTTTCAAGGCAGCGAAAGCGATGGCTCAACTCAATCGTCTTACCTAGTGCGCGCAAGCAAGAATGGCTTTTCATCCAGCGCTACCGAGCACTCGTCGCCCAAGAAAGAGACGACGCTTTACCTCGGCGCCTCGCCTTCGCCGATTCCAAGCGCTTCTGCTTCGCCAGCAGCTTCCCCAAGCGCTTCAATCGCGGCGTCGCTTTCGCCGACTTCGCGCGCTTCGCCTTTCGCGTACCCCTGGCTTTCGGGAGCGAGCGTTTCGCCGGCGGTGGTTGACGCGAGCGCGGCGGCTTCGCCGGTTGTGAGTGAGGCGTTGCTTTCAGTGCGGGGGGTTGGCGTCGGCGAGGCTGCTGCCGAGCTTGGCGCTGAAATTCCAGATTACGCTCGCACCTCGCCTAGCCCTGCTCTTTCGTGCGTTTGGTGTGGAGTCGCGAGTGCCGCGCCGTGGTGGGCTTGGGTTGGCGGCGCATTCGCGGTAATCGCCTTGTTTTTGCTGGCGCGGCGGCGAAGACAAAGTTTAACTTGATAACTAAACGTGGTTTTGATTTTGGCTCTTAAAGCCGAATCCGATGCTTCCTGCGCCGCACCATCAAAACCGTATTTTTCTCGGCGGCGCACCGTACTTCAACGTGATTTTGTTTCCTGAAACGCTTACGACTAAACCGACTTTTCTATAATTTAGTTGCGGGTCGGGCGTAGCGCTTCTAGCCGCATTTATTTTTGCTTGGTCAGGCGTTAATTTTTTAATTAAAGGCAATATCCCGTTTATTTCTTTTAGTGTTAACTTTCTAGATAAGTGCAGGTGGACTACCCTGCGTCCTAAGACGGGTGCTTTTCCACCACTTCTACTTGGGAAACCTTAATTCCAGCTTTTCCAAGTATTTTGCGCGCGCCTTCAATCACTGGCGTTAAAACCATTTCCGCACCTTCTTTTTTCTCTGCAAGTTTTTCAACAAAAACCAAAACAACGATATTAAAACAACAATATTAACTTATGCCTGTTTTATTTTTTCAAATAATTGAAGGCGGTTGAATGGAGTTATTCGAGTGCATCGAGTTGCGTCGCAGCGTTCGCAATTTTGAAAACAAAAAAATTCCGGAAAGCGCAATCCAAAAAATTTTGAGTGCGGCAGTGCAAGCGCCGAGCGCGAGGCACGTGCTGCCGTGGAAATTCGTGGTGATTGAAAGCAAAGCGAAATTGCGTGAAATCAGCGCGTTCGTGGTAAAGCGTTACGGGTTGCTTGGGCGCGCGCTTGACTTAGCTTGGCTGCGCGGAAAAACCGTGTTTCACGACGCGCCCCTCGTTGTTTTAATCGTTTGCAAGGAAAACGTTAAGTGGGCGCGAGAAGATTCCGCGCTCGCCGCTGAAAACGCGTTTCTCGCGGCGCGAGCGCTAGGCATCGGCTCGTGCTTCATTGGAATGGCTCACGTTTTAAACGATGACGAAAACGCGTTGCGCGCCGCCGGCGTTCCCGCGGGACACAAGATTTTCGCGGCGCTCGCGTTCGGCTTCCCGAAAGGCGGCAAGTGGCCTGAAGGCGAACGGCGTGCAGTGAAAATCGTGAAGCGCTTCAAGTAGTTTTAACTCGTTGCTAGTCACTGTTTTTCGGTTACTTGCACTTCGTGAGTCGCGATTCCCCCGGGATAGCGGATTATTGTTTTCGGTGGAATTTCGTACTGCGCTGGAAACTTGTCCGTCGTAAAGCCGATTTCGTACTCGCCAGGCCCTACTTTAAAGAATGCTTCGCCTCGCGCGTCCGTAGTTTCAAGAAACGGCCGCTTGCCTTCAGTTCCTTGTTTGAGTACCGCGACTTCCACGCCGGCGATTGGGCCTGATTTTGAATACACTTTGACTTTAATGCCGAGGGGAATGCAGGCGTATCGCGTGACGCATCCTTTCTCGTCGCGCTCGTCAATTAATGCGTTGCCTTGTTGTTCGCAGGCGCGGCGTTCGTCACCACTAGGCATTTGCACGAAGGGACATTTGATTGGTTCAAGACACTGGAGAGTGCGCATAACCCCGCTTTTTTGCTTGCTTGCCTTCTTGAGTCTCCAGTTCAAACTCGGCGTTTTAGCGTTGGCGTAAACTACGTACGCGAGCGGGTTTTCGTCAGTTGGTTGCTTGACGCAAACCGTCCACTCTCCCGCCGTCTTGCTTATTACCGTGAATTCAACGCACGGTTCGGCTCCACCGCTGCCAGCGCCTTTCTTCATTACGGATGCGTCGGACGGAGCTTCTTTTGAAATGCGTGCGCTTTTGAGAATAGTTGGTTCTTCTTTGTTAGTCCAAACGTCGCTAGCCACAAGGTCCTGCCCTACTGAAGCGAACAAGGCGTTAAGGAAAAACGCTAAGTCCCAGTCGCCAGCGTGCGGTTTCGCGTTGTCGAACGCCAAATCCGTTTCACTCATTTGTTGTGACGGAACCAGCACTCCGTCGTCCAAGTAAAGCGTTGTTTTCGCCCACGAAACCGCTTCAGGCTTGGACTCGTCGGCTGCACGCAGCAATCCAAGCAACGCGCGCTTGTTGCCGCACTTTTTTTCTTCCTCGAAAAAATATTGCACGTTGATTAAGAAGTTTTCTTCGCCTAATTTGTTGGAAAACTCGTATTCGAGTTTAAGCGGAACGAGTTTTGATTCTGAAGTCGGCGACGGGCTTGGCGAAGGCGACGGCGAGGCGGCTACCGCCGCGAAGCTCGGTGCCGCGGAAGGAAGTACGCTTGGCGCCTCGTTCGGCGCGGCCGGCGCTTGTTGTTGTGTGCAGCCGGCTAAAAGCAAAACAAGCGCCAGAATTGCGATTGCGAAAACATCTTTTTTCAAAGCAACCCCCTCTTCGTTTTTTGTTATCTGGTTTTCATTAGCCCTTACTTGGAACGCGTTTTTAAAACAACGCGGTTTGGTTTAGTGGTTTGATTCAACAATTCGTCAAACGAGTTTCGTTTGCTTTGGCTTCGCTGACGCAGCGAGCCAAGGTTTTTGTTCGTCCGGCTCAGTTTTTTGTTCCACTTTTTCTTCAACTGTTTTTTCTTTAGGCCCTGCGTGGCTTTGGTTAAACGGGCGAGCCGTCGTTTCAGGCAATCCACACTTGACGCCGCTGGCTTCGCCGGTTCGCGTTGCCGCGCACCTTTCTACGTACTCACAGTAATCGCACCACCAACGCATGTCTTGCCGCAGCTTCGCTTCAGGTTCAGGCGCCTTGTCTTCGAGAAGCGCTTTGTGAAGCGCCGCAAAACGCGCTATGCCTTCGCTTGCAACCCGCTCGTCGTAAGAAACAGAGAAAACAACGCTGTTGAGCGTGTTTTTCTCGACGTAAAGCAACGCGCCTTCGCGCATTCCCGTTGCATGCAAGTAAAACTGTAACTGCGCCGCGTGGTGTTTGCTTGGACTTCGCGGCAAGCGCGCAGCGCTCTTGACTTCGACTAAAACGGTCTTGCCGCTTACTTTCAAGAGTAGTACGTCGTCGACTCTTCCCGAGATTACGAAGTCGCCACAATTTATGGAGCAAGGCATTTCGCTTTTGAGTAGCTCAACTTCAGGCGTTTTCTCGCTCTTGAAGACGTGCACGATGTAGTCGTGCAAAATGTTTCCGGTTTCGAACAAGCGACGTTTCTCGGCGTCGAACTCTATTGGAAACTTGAACGAAAACCAAGTTTTGCGCAGGCAGGCGCCGACTTCGCTTGGATAATAGCGCCCAACTTGCTTTGGCTTCGATTCGCGGTACAAGTGCTTGTCTAGGAGCGCGTTGAAGTCGAACAACTCGTTTCGCGCAACGCAGCCCTTGTTTTCAGCGTCAGCCACGGTTAATTGTTTTCCTCTGCGCGCTTTTAATCCTTGCTTGGGACGTGTTCCAGTGAAGCGACGCATTAAAATTATTGCGGCGACTAAATTTTCGCGGTGGTTTTTCGGATGCCGGTTGCTTCAGCGATGCTGGCGCGAGAACGCGGTTTTTTGACGCGGGAATTCAAAGAAATTCCTGTGGAAGAAAGAGCGTGGCGAGCGGTTCGCCCCTTGTTGAGTTTGGGCGAACGCTCGTTCGGCGAAGCAGAGTTCGAGATGATGCGCGCGGACGAAGCAGAAATTCAAGCGGCGATTAAGGCTGGAAACTTGCTTCCTTACATTGAATTTCGTAATGCGCGTAGCGCCGAGCTTGAAGCCAAGCGCAGGGAATTGTTGAAGCAGGATTTCAGCGAGTGGCGGCACGCCGTGTTGTTTGAAGAAGCGGTTCGAGCGCGGTTGACTCGCGCGCAACAAGAACGCTCGCTATCTTTGTTTCGCGCGAAGGCGCGGGAGTTGCTTGCTCGACGCAAGAGAATGGAAAGCATTCTAGCTTCAAACGGCGCCTACTACGGAAACCGTTCCGCGGCGAGTTTTTGGGCTTCGTTGAACGAGTGGTGCCGCGCCCATTTGGCTTCTCTTCAAGTTTGAGGGAAACGCCTTTGGATTCGGTCGTCAGCGAAAAAGACTTGCAGCGTTTGCAGCGCGCCGGTTACGCCTTTATAGGCGATCACAAGCATTCAGCAGTAAAGACGTGTACGTGGACGCGTAATTCTTTAGTCGGCAAAGGCGTTTGCTACAAGCAAGCGTTTTACGGAATCTCAAGCCATCGTTGCCTGCAAATGACGCCGTCGCTTTCTTTTTGTACGCACTCTTGCTTGTTTTGTTGGCGCGACACGCGCATTACGTTTCCAGAGTGGCGCGGCGGCGTGGACGAGCCAGCGCAAATAATTGACGAGTGCCTAGCGGCACAGCGAAAACTCCTTGTAGGCTACAAAGGAAACGAAAACGCTGACCAAAAAAAAGTGTGTGAAGTGTTTCAACCGAATCAAGCTGCGATTTCGCTTGCCGGCGAGCCAACGCTTTACCCTTTTCTCGGAGATTTAGTGAAAGAGTTTCGCAAGCGCGGCTTTACCACGTTTCTAGTAACAAACGGAACGAACCCCGCCGCGCTTGAACGCTTGGCTGACGAAAAAGCGTTGCCGACGCAGTTGTATGTTTCGTTGTGCGCGCCTGACGAAGCAACTTACAAGAAAGTCAACGCTCCCTTGATTAAAGATGGCTGGACTCGGTTGAACGAGACGCTCGAACTCTTTGCCTCGCTGAAAACTCGTCGGGTTGTTCGCTTGACTTTATGCAGGGGCTTGAACTTGAAAGACGCGGTTGGTTACGCGCGCTTAATCGAAAAAACCGGCGCGGAATTCGTTGAACCAAAGAGTTACATGGCTGTCGGGTTTTCGCGCGCGCGCCTCGGCGTCGATTTCATGCCTCGCCACGAAGAAATAATGAGTTTCGCTCGCGAGCTCGCCGTCGAAAGTGGCTACGTTCTCGCGGGAGAACAACGCGCGTCGCGCGTGGCGTTGTTGTGCCGCGATGCTGACGCTGAGCGAAACAGGTTAATCAAGCGTTGACTCTGTTTACGAGTTCGCGAACGCCTCGTCGATTTTTTCTTGCGGCCAACCAGCGCCAAGCAATGCTTGCCGAATCGCGTCGTCGCTCGCACCTTGACTGCGGGAAGCGCGGATGTAGCCGATGAGCTGCTGCGTTGCTGGGTCGAGCATTGGTGGTATTTTCGGCGCCCTCGGCACGGGCGGGCTCCTGCGTTCAGGTAGTTGCGGCCGGTAGTCGTCGGAAGACGGAGCCATTGGTTGAACTGGCCGTGCGGCTTGCCTTTCGCTTGCCTGAATTGCTTTGCTTTCCTCCGTCAAGCGGGCTTTCCTGCCTATGAAGTAGTAAAGCGCTATTCCGAGCAAGCCGAGTAAAGTTATTACGGCTCCCCATAGTATCTTCCATTCCGAATCGTTTTTAGCATTGATTATTTCGATGAGGAACCAAATCCAGAGGATAAGCGAAACGAGCCCGATTATAGCCGCTATCGCGATTATGAGTATGCCCGCGCCGAGCATCGCGCCGAAGATTCCGAGTGCTCCCGCGGCATTCGAGCTGGCCGTCGAATGAGTGGTTTTGCATTGCGCCGTGCCATATGCTTCCTCACATCCAGCGGCGCAGGTCTTGCTTTTAATCCAATTGCTTCCATCGTAAGCACACGACTGCAGTTCATTTCCTACGCAGCGTTTTTCGTAAGGCGTGCAGACGGTTGTGATCGTGGTTGTAGTTGGCGCGACGTCTGTAGTTGCTGGCTGACTGTCAGCACAGGCGTTGGCGTAAGCGTTGCTTGCGGAGAGTAAGAGCAAACAGTCGGCATCGTGTCGCCGTATGACTGAGCGTAACCGAACGATGCGGTGGGTTCAGGGTAATAGTATTTTCCTACTATTACGTTGTCGTAGCGCGGGCCGTTAGTACACGCGGTAAGCGCTAAATCGTATTCTCCTTCTTGCGCGGCGTAATCGGTTTTTTGTCCTTTGAATACTTCGCGACCATTTTTTAGGTTGATGACGTTGACTGTCACACCGTTCGTCTCGTCGTAAATCGTTCTGATTCGGTGCCAGGTGTTGAGCTCGATTTCGCATCCAGCGTCCAAAAACTTTTTACGTGGGTAGTGTAGTTGCAAGCTTCCACGACCGTACCCGCGGAGAGTGTGCCCATAAACAATCGTGTCTCCCGAATACAAGTAGGTGTTCACGTTTCCTTGGCAGTCGCCCCTACTGACTGTGTATTCGTCGGACTGCATCCAGAATGAGCCGCCGTTTACGTCCACTTTATTTTTCGAGAACAGTTTGCTGGCGTCCCACTCCGCGCGAGGATCGTCTTGCTGCAAATAGCCGTTCACTTCCCTCCAGTAACCAGTTTTAGGCGTCCACTTATCGGCGTAATTGCCATCATTGAAGTCATCGAAAAACTCGAAAGTGGCGCTTCCATTGCTTTTGCTTGGCGCGGCCGCGTTTCCGTAATACAAGTAGAACGCATACCCTGCCGGCGTTATCTTTTGGTCGACTTTTACCCAAACGTTGGCGGCGGAGCCGTCGGCTTTGCTTTCAATCCAGTAAGGGAGTTCGGTTAATCCGTCGCCGCTCACAAAGCGCAAGTCTGCGAAGTCCGTACGCATTCCTTCATCGTGCTTCACATTCAACAAAACTTGGTGTCCGCTTTTAGTGCTTCCGCTCGCCACTTTCACTGTGACTTGTTTTCTTCGTTTGAATTCTTTGTTCCACCACGGTTCGGGCGGCGCAACGTAGTAGTCGTACAACTGCTTGATTTCCGCGTCGCTGAGCGCGCGGTCGTAAACCGTTACTTCGTCAATCAGTCCAGCCCAGTACTCTTCGTAGCCGACTTGTCTTCCGATGTAAGCCGCTTCCATTTTGACATTCCAATCTTTGTCTTGTATTCCAGCGAGTTTTCCGTTGTCGTACAATCGCGCGGTTGTTCCGTCGTAAGTCAAGCAAACAAACTTCCATTCGTTTGCCGTCCAGGATTCGGGTAGTGTGATGTCGTCGCTTATTCCTCCTCCGTAAAGCATTTTGCCTCTTCTTCCAATGAACATCGCTCCTCCACGGTAGTTGCTTCCGTAAGATGCTATCCAACCCCACCCTTCGCTAGTTGAAACTGGTTTTCCCCAACCGCAAAGCGTCCTCGGACGTTTTTTGTCTGGAAAAGAGGCCGGCTTGCGTAAGTCTATGTAGTTATTTACTCCGTTGAACTGCATTGCCTTGCTGTCTTTTATTCCTCCGTCTACGCATGTTGCGCCGATTATGTTGCCTTCTGCCAAGCCGCAAGTATCCTTCGCAGTACAGTCGTTAAATGAGTAACGGGCGACAAGTCCTTGAAAAACGAATTCCGCGTTAGCTAATGGCAGCAGCGCGCCAACCCATAAAAAAAATAGAATCACCATGCTTTTCTTCATTAGACGTACCTCGTTTTCAGCTTCAAACAAAATCATTGCTATACGTTTACATCTTTTTAACCGCTTTGGAACCGCGAAGCAATTCATTTTTCAACGAACTCAAGTAGGACGCACCTGTCGCGTGGCCCATCGAGTTCCATCAAAATGACGCGTTGCCAAGTGCCTAAAACTAACTCGCCGTTTTTGACGAAAAAAAACCTTTCGCTTCCCGCGATTGCGCTGCCTAGATGCGCGGCGGCGTTGTCGTCGATTTCATCATGGCTCCAGCATTGTTTGCGCAATTCGCTGAAATACTTTTCGTAATCCGCTGCGATGTTGGGCTCGAACTCGTTTACGATTAGTGCGGCAGTGCAGTGCGGCACGAAGACGAACAACACGCCGTCCCGCCATTTTTCGCGGCGCACGATTGCTTCGACTTCGCTCGTGACGTCAATCGCTTGAATTTGCTTGCTTGAAGAAACCTTGAATTCTTTCACCGTGCTTTCGCCTCTCTCGCCTATTTCTTTAAACTCGCCCACCAAACCGCGTTTTTTCTTTTGCCTAGTTTTGAGAACAAGCGTTTCGCGCTTTTGGTTTTCAAGCGTTTCGCGATGCGTTTACGCCAGTCTAGAGCTAAAACAAAGCCGCGGCTTTCGTATTCCGCGGCTTGAAATGCGCATTCCAGCAAGTCCGCGTCGCGAGCAATCGGCGAAGAGTATTTTTCGGCTAAGTCCTCGAAATCTTTTTTTAGTTGCGGCGGCAGTAACGCGAATTGTTCTTTGCGCGCGCGGGCTTCTCCTTTCTTGGCGTCCAAGTATCGTTGGCTGACTTTGTGCAAATCGAGGAGTCGCGCTTCAGGCAAGTCGTGAATTAACAAGGAAAAAGCGTATTCTAAGGCCTCGTTCCGCGTTTTTCCTTCCAAACGCGCGAGTATGAACGCAATGAGCGCGGCTCGTTGCGAGTGTTCGGCGACGCTTTCCGGCGCGCGCACGCCGGCAAGCCACCACCCACTTCGCTTTACGAATTTCAACGCTCCAGCTTCATGCAAAAATCTAGCGAGGTTAGCCACGACCATCTTACTCTTTTAGTGTTTATTTATCAAACGCCGCAAGTAATGCGCAAGGCGTCGCGCACGCCTGGCGCGAGTCCGAAAATCGTTATTAGTAAAAGCAAGTAAACGCGCGCTTCGCTTCCTTCTTTTGTTTCCCGTCTAAAAACTTCCACGGCAAGGTAAACAAACGCGACTTTCACTATTAAAAACAAAAACGGCCCGCCGACGGAGAACAAAAAGTTGCCGACAACGTGTTGCTCGACGTATCCAGCGAACTGCACGCCCCAAAACGTAGCGCTTCCATCGAGGCACTGCGCGAAGAACGTCAATTCTTCGATTCGAGTGGTTTTGATGCGACGCTTAAAGTCCAACCGCGTCAAAAAAAAAGCGGCGATTAACGCAGTGCCCGTAATCGCAGTTAGGACCGCCCAGTTCTTGAACAACAAAACTAGGGGGAAGAAAACGAGGCCGGCGAAAACAACGCCGAAGTTAAAGAGTGTTTTTTCGAAACAGTGTTTTGCTTTGCAACGCCGTGCGAAAGCAATTCCCGCGGCGACGAGAATGAATGTTAGCACGTAAATATACGGCGTCACGAAAGGGTAAACTTCGAAGCCAAAAATTGAAACTGCGCGCGGTAGCCAGTGCGCGTCTTCCCACACTCGCAGCGAGCTGCCGAAAACCACGAATGGTAAGACTGCGAAAAAAAACTTGTCGTTACTCTTTATTTCGAAGTGTTGCAAGCCGCGGTAAATCAAGTACGCTGCGAGGAGGGCCAGCCCAGCGAAGACGAGAGTGTTAACGGCATTGTAAGGCGCGTAATCGCTCGAGCGCGTTATTGGATTGACGAAATATTCTTGGAGCCAGTCCACGCAATCAACTTTTACAATTATTTGAACGGCAAGCTTTTTTTATAACGCACTCGCAACAACGCGGCTTGCGCGGCAAACACGTTTGTTGTCCGTGTAAAACGAAGAGTTCGTTGACGTTCAACCAGTAATGCTTTGGAATCAGCGCTTCGAGTTCGAATTCCGTTTTTTCAGGCGTCTTTGTTTTAACCCACCCGAGGCGGTTTGCAACGCGGTGGCAGTGGACGTCTACGGGAATCTGAGGCAAGCCGAAGGCATAAACGCGCACGCACCCCGCAGTTTTCCGTCCAACTCCCGGCAGCGAATCTAATTCTTTCATAGTCTTTGGAACTTCGCCACGATATTTCTCGTGAATTATTTTCGCCATTTGCTTGATGCGCTTGGCTTTGCCTTTGTAAAAATTAACTGGCTTAATCAAGGCCTTTATTCTAACAAGCGGCGCAGCAGCGAGTTTTTTTGGCGTTGGATAAACTGCAAAGAGGGCGTCGCTGACTTGCGCAGTGACTTCGTCGCGCGTGCGCGCGCTGAGCATCGTCGCAACGAGGATTTGAAAAGGCGTTTCGTGCTTGCGTCTGGCGAATGATTCCAGCGCCGTGTGGCTTTTGTAGTGCGCGGCGAGGCGGCGCAACACTAAACCAACGACTCTCTTTGAAACCATTAAGCGTTGCCTTTACGCTAAGAGAGCGGCACCGATTGCAGTTGCGTACTCGCCGTTCTTAGGGTAAACCGAATTGACTCCAAAAATTTTTGCGGCAGCCGCGCTTCGTTCCCTAAAGAACTTGTTTTTCGCTGCAACGCGTCCAGTAAAAACGATTTTGTTGAACCCAGCGCTTTTCGCGGCGAAGGCGGCGGACACTCCGACGCTTTCACCTACGAGCGCGATTATGCTTAACGCTACGTCTTCCTTCTTCGGCGTGCCAGCTAGCGTCGCTACTTTACCTAAGTTCGCGGCAGTCGCAGTCGGTGGAACGACACCGATTGGCCCCCCAATTACTTCGTTGACTGTAAGGTCTAAGCGCGGCTTACCTCGCTTCGCGAAAGACTCTAAATCGCTGGCGCGGCGTTGAAGCAACAACTTCGCTAGCCCGTCCAGCGTTCCGCCGCCTATTCCAGTGCCGCCAACGTGCTTCACGCTCGCGCCGTCCACCGCGACGAAAGGCGTTCCAGTGCCTACGTTTGCGCACAAAAACTTTTTTTCTCTCGACAAGAACGCAGCTCCAAGTCCAATGCATTGTATTTCGTCTACTCGCTTGAACCCGCTGCAAGACGCCATTCTCTTGCCTCCAGTGCAAGCGAACAATGGGCGCGCGCTCGCGCTCGTGTTTTCAGCGACGAATTCCTTGAGCACGGCATTCGAGTATTCGTTGCTTGAAACCGAGCGCGTCGCAGTCAAGTTTTTGTTTTCGAGAATAGCTAAATCCGTGTTCGAAACGCCGGCATCTACACCTACGCGTACTTCACTCACCGTCAAACCCACCGCAAGTGTTACGCACTAGAATTTAATAAATCCTGCGGACGACGCAGCAAAGCCAGCAAGCGCGAGGACTACGCCGACCAAGCCTTCCCCGCTGATGACGCCTGCTGCGGCGAGCCGCCATAACTCTGTTTTGCGCGCCTTGTCGACCACTAATCGAATCAAGCCGCCTGCGAATAGCGGCGCACTGAGTTCGATTGGAACGTACATTCCGATTCCGAAGGCAACCGCAATCACGCCTAAACCAAGGCGCAGCGCGAAAACCGTGAGCAACGCGCCGAATAACAATCCAGTCAGTAAAAAGTTAGAGAGCGCGGACGCGGAAACGATTTCTTTGACTGCAATCGCTTGCGGTGCTGGAAGGTTTACCGAACCGATTCCTTGCGCTTTGTCAAGCGCAATCAAAACAACTCCTATAACGAGCGATGCGGCGACTACGCTGAGCAACTGGATTTTGAATTGGTTTCGCGGGTTCGCGTGCAGCACCGCGCCTGCCTTCAAGTCTTGCAGAAAATCGCCTCCCATTCCCGCAGCGATGCACACGACTGCAGCGAGCAAGACGAGTGGGACGATGTTGAAGCCGAACGCTATCTTTGCCGCGATGAGGACGATGAGCGCGAAGATTTCCATTGGGTCGACATTCATTTCGCCCGTCACTCGCGCGCCAACATAAGCCATCGCAAACGCTCCAGCAATCGCGATTATTGATAATGCAAGGTTCATTTCAGTGATTACGGTGAGGGCTCCGACGCAAGCGATTAAAGCGGCGCCAGCCCAGCGCTTAGGCAAACCCCAATCAGCATTTGTGAAGTCGCGAAAGATTTTCTTGAATTCAGGCAATCCTTTCAACAAGAAAAACGCGAGCGCGGCACCGATAACGATTCCAACGCCGATTGGCTTTGCGAAGCCGGCGAGCGCAACTGCCTTGTCCGAAAAAACGCCGTTCGCGATGAACCAAGGCGTCAGCAAAAAGTAAGACGCGGTTGCGCCGAGGAACCACGCGCACGTGAAAATCGGTCCGATGAGGAAGCCGCCTGCGAATGGAATCAAGGAAATTGAAGAGCCGAAAGAGAAAAAACGCGCAGCCTCTATTTTCAAGGTTTCCAGGTTTACGAAGCCAGGAATTGCTTTAAAGTAGTCGCGCGCCGCGCTGAACGCAGCGCCGACTGCGAACGATGCTGCGAGCGTCTTTGCTTTGCTTCCGCCTTCGTCTCCAGCTTGAATTAGTGCTGCTGCCGCTTGTCCGTCTGGAAAAGGCAGTCGCTCGGTTTCAATCAAGTGCTTGCGCAGCGGAATTGAAAACAATACGCCTGCGACTCCGCCGACGAGTGCTGCGACAGTAATTTCAAAAACGCTTACTCGCAGTCCAAGCATCCAAATCGCGGGAATCGTGAAAATGACGCCCGCCGCTATAAGCCCGCCCGTGCTTCCAGCGGTTTGCATTACTACGATTTCTCGCGCATTCGTTTTCCCGAGAACCGTCAAAACAGCGAGTGAAACCAGCGACGTAGTGACGATTGGCCAGTACACGCCGCCGATTTTGAGTCCAGCGTAAGCGGAATACATGCAAACGAGAATCGCGAGAACGCAGCCGAGCAAAGCCGCGCGCAATGTCAACTCGTCATTTTTCTTGATTTTTTCCACAATCTCGCCGAAGCAATTTTTTTCAAGCAAACGCCTTTTATTTCGCAGCACATTAAAAACCTTCATGCGCTCGACGCTTGCCGTAAAAATCGCTTGCCGCGACGCGGAGCGCGCAAGGCGCGAACTCGTTGCAGCGAAAGCGCTTTGCGGCGACTTGGTGCCTGAACGAAGTAAAAAATTCGTTTTTTTTCCAGTAACCAAAAAAATTTGTTTGAACGTTCCTCATTCTTTCGAGAGAAAACGCTTTAAAACCCGGAACCGCATTCGCGGCTTTAAAGAGCTGCTCGCCGAATTTTTGAGTGCGCGAGAACTCGCAGCCGTGATTAAGAGTTTCGACGTCGTAGGTGAAATCGCCGTCATTCAAGTTCCGCAGCGGCTCGCGAGTAAAGCCAAGCGAATAGCGCAAGCGTTGCTTGCGTCAAACAACCGAATTAAAACGGTTTTGCAAAAAACAAGCGGCAGGCAAGGCGATTTTCGATTGCAGCGCGTGCGTTGGCTTGCGGGCGCACGTCGCTTCACCACAATCCACAAGGAAAACAATTGTTTGCTCCGCGTGGATTTGCGCCGCACTTACTATTCGCCGCGGTTGAGCACCGAGCGCGCTCGCGTGGCATCACTCGTCAAGCAAAACGAGAGAGTCTTGGTTCCATTCGCTGGCGTTGGGCCATTCGTCCTTCCGATTGCGCGGCAAGGCAAAGCAGCTGAAGTCGTTGCTATTGAATTAAACCCGGCGGCGGCGCGGTTGTTGAAGGAAAACGTTTGCTTGAACCGCGCCAGCGACCGAGTGCGCGTCATTCAAGGAGATGCCGCGCGCGTAATGGCGTCGCGCGAGTTTCGCGGTTGGGCGGACAGAATCGTAATGCCCCTCCCCCACACTGCACGCTCGTTTCTACCAAGCGCTTTAAAGGCTTTAAAGCGCGGCGGAACAATTCACTTTTACAGAATCGTTTTAAAAACGCAAGGCGCCACAGAACTCGAACGCGAGGCGCGAGAGGCGTGCGCTCAAGCCGGTAAGAAGTTCAAGAAACTTGGTTCACGCAGGGTAATCGTTTTTTCTCCGAGTCGCGCGGAATTCGTTTTGGACTTCAAAGTTTTTTAAACACTCGCATTTCGCCGACGCTTTTTTTTTCAAGCTACTTGTTCTTGATTAATTCTAGTAACCCGTCGATGCGCTTGTTTAAGTAGTCGTAATCTATTTTCTCGTCGACTTCTTCCTTTATTTCCGCGAGCGTTGCTTTCAAGTGAACGGCGTGGCGTTCAACGCGAGAAATCTTGTCTTCAAGCACGCTCGTTTCCTCGAGCACCTCAGTCTTGAAGCGGTGGACTGTTTTTACTAGGAGGAGAAACAACGCCGTACAGCAAACAATCAATACTACCGTGACTCCGTCGAATTCAAGCGCTAAAAGTTGTGGATGAACTAACGTCACGCCAAAGCAACCTCTTTCTTCGTTAAAAGCAAGTTCGTCGCTTCGCTTAATCGCGCTTCCGCTTGCCGCAAGCCTGCTTTTTTGGATTGAACTCGGCGCAACGCGATAGTTTCTCGGTGGATTTCTTTGAGCGCGGCTTCAGCGTACTCTATTCGCTGCATCGATCGCGATAGCGCGGCTTGCGTTTCGCGCATTGCTTGCGCGGCATCCCACCACAAAGCAGCTCCAAAGCCCAAAAACCCGAATAGAATGAGTTGTTCCGCTAAAGCCATTAGAGTAACGCAACGCTTCCGCGGTTAAAAAACGTTTTCAGTATCGCGGCGCAGTCAAGCGCGTTTAGCTTGCGCTTTGAATTGGCTTAACTGGAATCACGTATTTCGGGAAAACGAGTTTGCCTAATGGTTTTGCCGTCTTGCTTCTAACCGCGCTGCTTTGGCGCATCACCGCGACTAATCGTTAG
>JAVYMB010000002.1:0-24525 GCA_038740145.1 Candidatus Norongarragalinales archaeon
CCGAGTTGTCGCACAAACTCAAGCGCATCGCTCCCATTCGCCGAATTGAGATTAAGAAGACTCAGTTGAAGGAAGAATTCGACACTGAAGTAGTTGAAACGCCAGAAAACGCCGCGGCGGGTGAAGGCGTTGAAAAACCAGCTTAAGCGCCAACTCTTCTTGAACGCTTTTAAAGTGCGTTTCAAGCATCAAACAAAAACAATTTAAGCTCGCCGCACCACTAATGCGTTTCATTGACTACTGCAGTGCAAGCGGCGATTCGGCTGCGGCGTTGAACGCTTTTCGCAAAGCGTTCACCGACGCTTTCGCAGTTGCCCGCGCAATAAACGCCGATTTGAGGAAGAACGAGCTGACTGGCCGCGTTAACGTGCAGGCGATTAATGCTTTCTCTACAAAAACCTGTTTTAGTTGGATTCAGCATCACCGTACCGAAAAACTTCCGCAGTGAAATTCACGAAAAAATGGTGGAAAACGCTTTAGCGAGTGTTTTAGTTAAACTAAAGCTGCAGGCAGTGACGACTGGCGCTGTGGCTTATACTACTGCTTTTCAAGGCAAGTGTGGCGACTTAAAGTTTTTCGCGTCACGCCAAGCTTTCTCGACGCATTTCGCACACGTTTTAACCGCGGAAATTCCTTTCGACTTTTTCGCTTTCCCCGAGTTGTTGCGCAACGCAGTTCGCAATCACAAAAGGATAGAGGTTTCACGCGCCCTTGATGTGAAAACTCTCCTCCACCCAGCGCCGCCGGCGGACGACTTTAACAGAGTTTTATTTCGCGCCACGCGTCCCGCGCGGAAACCACGGCGGTAACTGTTTTTTCAAGCAACCATGCGTCAAGCAACGTTTCAAGCAAATTTGCTTAAATCGAGTTGCGTCGTCTTCAAGCGCTTTGCTGTAACCCACTTGTGGCGCACGAATTCTTGTAATTCAGCGTCGTGAATGTGTTTTTTAAGGAATTCAATTGTTTTCTCGTCGTGTGAGTAGCCATTCCCAAAATCGCACCCTACTTTGCGCTTTATTTCTTCGATTTCGTAGTCGCGCGTCACTTTAGCTAAAATAGACGCTGCGCCAACCACGGCGTAATGCGAATCCGCTTCGTGTTCGCAAACAAGCGTCGCGCTCTCCGGGAGTTCCACGTATTTACGCAAGCGCGCCGCGAATTTCGTCGCCGTTGGATCCGGCGCGTCAACGTAAATAGTTTTCACACTTCGCGCGCCGACTTTCCCAATTACTTGCTCGATCGCGCGAGCCATGGCGCGCGCTTCAATTTCGTTCAAACTCGTGCGCCTACTCATTGACCGCGTGAGTTCAGCCGCCGAAAGAATGACGAGCGAGTGCGGATGCGTTCGGATTGCTCGAGCGATTTTTTCGCGGCGCGCCGGCGTTAACAACTTTGAGTCGCGTACTCCGATTTCGCGCAAGTGGGCGTCGCCAGTGTGAGCGCAAGCGAAAGCGCACACTACTAGTGGTCCGATGACGGGGCCCTTCGGCAACCAACGCCGCGTTTTTCAGCGACTTAGGCTTCTGCCCGCCTCGTCAACGCCTATAATGTACTCCGTTACCTCACTCCTTTGATTCAAGGCAAGCGCCTTTCTCCGCGAACTTTAATTCAAAGGATTCGAAGCCAGCACGGCGAACCGCGCGCAAGACTTGCGTTTGCGTGTTTTCGCGGCATAGAATAATCACGGCTCCCCCGAGTCCGCCTGCGCCGATTAGTTTCGCTCCCAACGCTCCGTTTGACATCGCGATTGCGCGAATTGACTCGATTTGCGGCGTGGAAACGCCATCTCTAGCCAATAATCCATGATTTTTGTTCAATAACCCGCCAAGCCGCTTCGAATCTCCTTGCGGGCGTAACTCTTTCTTGATTTCCGCAACAACTTCGTCGTATTCGCGCGTAACGCGTTTGCGTTCGCTTTCACTGAGTTCCGAGGCACTGCAGCGGATTCCGTGCGAATCACGCCAAATCGCTGTCAACGTCGCAGTGTCACTGCTTTTACCGCTTTTTTCCATTGAACTCACCAGCGATAGCTTCGTTCCTTCAGGCAGCGTCAAACAAGCGTTTTCGTAAACCATTCGAAAACCATTTTTTTCATTCTCATCGAATTCCTTGTGCAACTCGATCGCACAGTCGCTGAGAACCGCCGCGACGTCTCCACCGCTGCTTCTGCCGCCGTGCCAAGCGTTGTCTCCAACGAAAGCGGCGTCAAACAATTCTTCGCGCGAAGGCGAGTGTCCGCAGTATTCGAATAAGGCAAGCGCAAACGCGGCGCTGAGGCTGGCGCTGTTTCCAGTGCCTTTCGGCGCGCCGCTGAACTCGCGGCTCGCGAGAATAGGTTTATTCAAACGAAAGCTCGTTTTCTCGAAAACGAATTGCGCTACTTCAAGTAAGGGAAACCACACTTCGCTTCCTTGTTTTTCGCCGTCTGGCTTAAGCGTCGCAGCACCAAGTGGTTCGCCGCGAAAATACAAGCGTGGGTAGCCACTAAGTTTTTGGACGCTTGCGTAATTTCGGCGAGCATTTACTTCAACTGGCGCCATCAACGCCCGCCCACCGTAAACAACGCTGTGCTCTCCGCACAAGTGTATTTTGTTTGGTGCGCTTGCGATTACCCTCGTAAAAACACCCTTGTTTTTTCTTCTCTTTTTCAAAAGACTGTCAAACATATATACTTATCCAAACCAAACGGTGTTGGCATTTTCCATGAAGTGTCCCGCTAAGCGAGAACGCTTGCAATCTACAGTTAGAACAATTCGAAGTCTGACTAAAAATGAGTATGCACGTCGCAGTTTCGGCGGTGGAGCTCACGGTTGGCTTCATGTTCAGAGTGTTGCGTTGCATGCAAGAGTTATTGCTGAAGAACTTGCGCTGGCTTTTGGTTTGAAGAAAAGCAAAGCAAGGCGCCTAGGCGCCCTAGCTGAAATCGCCGGTTATCTTCATGACTTCGCTCGCAAACCCCGCGAAGAAAGCAGCGGTTTCGTCGAAAAAAGTTTTGACGGTCTTCTCGGTGGAGGCAGCCACGCCGCCAAGGGCGCGGCGCTATGGTTTTGGCTTACAGTAGCGGGTGCTTTTCCCGTTCGCTCTAAAAAAGCATGACTATGTTCGATGCGATTGAGACCGCGATTCGACTTCATACGCTCAATTTCGCGGAAGCGCAGGGAAAGCTTAAGAGACCTGGCTACACGCTTGAAGACAAAATCGTTACTTTTGCTTTGATTGCGGCGGACAAGGGTTTTGAAGCCAACGGCGCGCACATGATGATGCTGCGCGAACCATGGTTTTTGATTAAAGAACGGCTTCGAGACGGAGATTTGAAACACTGGCGTGCTTCACCCAACCAGCAAGCGCATCTCGTGCTTTCGCTCATGCAGAATTACTTGCGCAACGCTGCGGACAACCGCTTTGAAGACCATCCTGCTTGGCTTCAACCACTTATCAAGCCGTTGCATGAAGTGAATCTTTGTTTTCAACGCGCTTTACTGCACCGCCTGGGCTTAAACGAGCAGCGTTTAGTTACTGCGATGCTTGAGCATCGTTTTCCTCGAGCTGAAACGCGGAGGAATGAACTCTTAAGCACAGCGGCGCACGCTTCTAGTCCCACTGAACAAACTACCGTCGAAGCAGTCAACGCCGTAGTCGCAGTGTTGCAGCATTTCAATCAACGCGAATTTAAAACGCCTTTACAGGCGCTCCGCTCATTCAAGCCACCGAACGCGGTGGCTGCAACGTGGAAGCGCGATGCTTTAGCTTACTACAAGTTGTCGCCGGCTTACTTCAAGCGCTTGCGCGCGGCTTTAAGAGAATCAATGCGCGTGCACCCGCCAAAACTCGAGTAGCTGAGCTGCTTCGTTTTCGTCTCACGCCGAACCGCGGTGGTTTTTAAGTTAGCGCCTAATTAAATTTTATTGGTGGGTTTGAGTGCGAATTATTTTGTGTGTTACTGGCGCCTCTGGAATCAATTACGCGCTAGCGATAGCGCGGGAATTAAGCAGTCAAGACATCGAAACTCACTGCATCGTGACTGAAAACGCGAAGCTAGTCATGCATTGCGAAACATCCGCTGCTTTAAAGGAATTCAAGCGCTTGGCTTTCCGCGTTTACAGCGAAAAAGAAATCGACGCGCCGCTGGCAAGTGGTTCGTTTCGTGCGGATGCGCTGATTGTCTGTCCTTGCTCTATGAAAACGCTGAGCGCGATTGCGAACGGCTTTGCTTACAACCTCGTAACTCGCGTTGCCGACGTTATGCTCAAGCAAGGCAACGCGCGAAAAATCGTTTTAGTGCCGCGCGAAATGCCTTGGAGCGTTCCCGCTTTTGAAAACGCGCTTAAACTCGCGCGGTTAGGCGTGATAGTCGCGCCTGCGAGCCCAGGGTTTTACGGCAAACCGAAAACGGTTAGTGATTTGGTTGACTTTGTTGCGGGCCGCGTTCTCGCGGCTGCCGGAATTCCTAATTCCTTGTATCCAACGTGGGAGCAAGCAAGAAAAACGCGTCCACACTAAAGTAAAGTGTTGCGTTCGAGAAGGTGAGCGTGCAGTGAGTTTAAAGCAATTCGTTGAAAAGCTGGACAAGCAAGGAAAACTATTGCGGATTAAAAAAAAGCCGGAGGCGGACTTGGAAGCAGCGGCGCTCATTAAAGAGTTTAACTCGCGGCCGTTGCTTTTCGAAAACGGGACGACGGAAAGCGACGTTCCATTCGTGGCAAACGTTTATTCCACCAAGCCTCTCGTCGCTGATTATTTCGACATTCAGCCGACGGAATTAATACCTAAACTGGTTTGCGCTCTCGAAAAACCAAGCGACCCCGCAGACTGGAAGGGCGGAACCGCGCCATGCCAGGAAGTAGTTGAAAACAATGTTGACTTGCACGCGTTGCCAATAATAAAGTGTTATGCAGGCGAAGGCGGGCGTTATCTTTCCAGCGGAATTTACTTTGCAAGCGACGCGCAACTCGGGCAAAACGCGTCTTACCACCGCTCACTCGTGATATCGAAAAACCGTTTCGCGTTCCGCATGCTTCCCCGGCACCTTGCAGAATTCAAGAAGCGCGCCGGCGGAGCGATTGACGCCGCGGTTTGCGTTGGAGTCGGTGCGAACGTCGCGCTCGCGGGCGCGATGAGCGTCGAGCTCGGATTAGACGAGATGCGCATCGCGAACGCGCTTGAGCCGCTCAAAATGGTGAAGTGCAAGACGATTGACGTGCGCGTTCCCGCAGACGCGGAATTTGTTTTAGAAGGGCGCATTCTCAATGAAACTAGTATTGAAGGCCCGTTTGTCGACTTGACTGAAACTATGGACGTGCAACGTCCCGCGGAACCCGTGTTTGAAGTAAGGTGTGTCACGCACCGCCGCGAAGCGTTTTGGCACAATGTATTGCAAGGCGGGCTTGAACACAAGATTCTCATGGGAATGCCGCGCGAGCCAACGATTTATTCGGAAGTAAACAAGGTTTGCGAGTGTGTTGATGTAAACATCACGCCTGGAGGTTGCTCGTGGTTGCACGCTGTCGTTAAAATCAAGAAGAAAAAAGAAGATGATGGGCGCAAGGCGATTGACGCTGCGTTTAACGGGCACAAATCAATGAAGCGAGTCGTAATCGTCGACGATGACGTCGACATTCTAGATGCGAATGAAGTAGAGTGGGCGATTGCAACGCGTTTTCAAGCGGACAAAAACCTTGTGATTTTGCCTGGACAGAAAGGTTCGAGTTTAGACCCGTCAAGCGAGCCGGGAACCCACTTGACGTGCAAGTGGGGGCTTGACGCAACGAAGCCGCTCGTCACTAAAGGAAAAGATTTTTCGAAAGTTCGCGCGCCAAAGACGGATTCAAAGAAATTCTTGCAATGCGGTTAATCTGCGTTGTTTGGTGGTTAGCTTGGAGTTGACTGTTGAAGAAAAAGAAATGCTTAGCGGCGCGAAAGGAAACGCTGTTAAGAAAAGCATGGAAATTCTCGTGGCGCTTGGCGAGATTTACGGTGCGAAGCGCTTGATTGACGTAAGCAGCGTGCAAATAGCCGGCGTGAGTTATGACAACCTCGGCGATGCCGGACTCGATTATTTAAGCGAACTCGCGAAGGACGGCAAAACGCGCGTTTTAACGACGCTGAACCCGGCGGGAATGGATTTAGTTGATTGGAAAAAATTAGGCGTTCCCGTTGACTTCGCAGAGAAACAACTAGCCGTAATCGACGCTTTCCGCAAAATGGGCGTCGTCGTGAGTTGCACGTGCACGCCTTACTTCGTTGGCAACTTGCCTCGCTTTGGAGAGCACGTTGCGTGGAGCGAGAGTAGCGCGGTTTGCTTCGCCAACAGCGTTTTGGGTGCACGGACCAATCGAGAAGGCGGGCCTAGTGCTATTGCGAGCGCGCTTACTGGAAAAACGCCGGCGTACGGAATGCATTTGGATGAAAACAGGCAAGCACGCGTATTAGTTAAAGTGCGTGCGAAACTAAAGACTATTCCGGATTTCGGCGCGCTCGGATACGCGACTGGTAAAAAGATTGGCAACAAAATCCCGCTTTTCGTCGGCGTTAAGAACGCGAGCGTTGAACAACTCAAGTCGTTGTGCGCGAGCATTGCGACGTACGGAGGAACCGCGATGTTTCACATCAAAGGTCTTACGCCGAATCGCACGCGCAAGCCAAATGAAGAAATAGTAGTTACCCAGAACGATATAGACGACGCGAAGACGGCGTTGAATGATTCCGACGCAGGCGAGCCAGACCTTGTTTCAGTGGGTTGCCCTCACTGCTCGATTAATGAAGTGCGGCGAATCGCTGAACTCCTTGAAGGAAAGAAAGTGAAAGACGGAATCGAGTTTTGGATTTGCGTCGCACGTCAAATCAAGGAACTCGCCGAGCAAGCAGGCTACGTTAAAACAATCGAGGCGGCGGGCGCGAAGTTCGCGTGCGACACTTGCATGGTCGTCGCGCCGATCAAGGGGCGTTTCAAGTGCCTCGCGACGGACAGTGCGAAGTCGTGCTTTTACGCTCGCGGCAAAAACGCGTTCAAGACTCGTTTCGGCGCTCTAGAAAAATGCGTTGAAGCCGCGGTTTACCGCGAGTCGAAGGCGAAGCAAGCAAGCCAATCTTAAAAAGAAATGGAAGACGCGAGAAGGAAAAAAAGGGAGAAACTGCGAACAAAGAAAAAAGCGCTGTAGCGAGTAAAGCAAATAATTGACTGGGTGGTTGCTTGGTTGAAGTCAAAGCGCGGACGATTTCTAAAGGCGTTGCTGAAGGCGAACTACTCGTTTCTCAAAAGCCCTTGTCGTTTTACGGCGGTGTCGATCCAAACACTGGTGTTGTCACTGACAACGAAAGCGACATTAAGGGGCAAAGCATTTCCGGCAAGATACTCGTTTTCCCGAATGGAAAAGGTTCGACAGTCGGTAGTTACACTCTTTATCGGCTAAAAAAAAATGGTAAGGCGCCCGCAGCGATAATAAACGGTGAGTGTGAAACTATTTGCGCCGTAGGCGGCATAATTTCAGAAATCCCACTCGTCGACAAGCCTGAAGGAGGGCTTGCACAGTTCAAGACTGGCGCGCGCGTGAAAGTGGACGCGACTAACGGCGTAATTATCTTTTAGTCAATTCTTTATTTTAGTTCCAACAACTTTTTTTCCTTCAAGCGCGTCGCGAACCCGCCCAGCAACTAAGCCGTTTACTACGATTATTTCCGTTTTGCGCGATAGCGCGGCAATTTTGCGTAATGTGTTTACTTTTCCGAGCATTCCGCCTGTGACGTCCGCAGCAGCTCGGCTTCCTCCAAGCCAACTCGCTACTTCCAAATAGTTCTTCTTGTTGATTTCGAGGATTAGTGAAGCACTTGGTTCTTTGTTCGGGTCTTTGGTTAAAACTCCGTCTACCTCTCCAGCGACGATTATTCGGCTTGGTTTTAGTTCGCGCGCTAGGAAAGCGAAGATTTCTTCCGTTGACAGAATCGTCATTCCGCGGCGTTCGTCTATTGCTACGTCTCCGTAAACGCATGGAACCAATCCCAGCGCGAGGATTTTTTTTAGGGGCGCTAAATCCCATTTGATTATTCTTGAATTCTTCGCGATCGCACCAGCGCTAGGTTGAATAGAGCACGCGTTAACGCCTGCAGCGATGAGTGCGTTGACTATGATTCTGTTTAAGCGCGCGGCCGCGTCTTGGACTTCAGCGAAGCCGCGCACGCTTTGCGGGCTTAAGTATCCTTTTTGGGTTTGGAATCGTTGCGCTGGACCGTGTGGGAAACTGCCGCCGCCGTTTCCGACCAGCAAGTTGAATTTCTTGGCTTTGCGAGCTTCAGCGATTTCGCGGCACAAGCGGTGGATTACTGTTGGGCGAGTGGTAAACGGTTTTGTTTTGTCGGTGACTAGTGAACCGCCAAGTTTCAAGAAAACTAGTTCGTGCTTTTCCATGCCTCTGTCTTCACTCGAAGAATTTCTTTCCGCGCTTGTTTTTCGCTAAAAGCTTTACCGCCAAGCGAAACCAAACAGCGTATTGTTTTGGTTTGCTTTTGATTTCGCGGAGGGCGTCGCGGGCTTTAAGAAAAACAAGTTTGCCTTCTACTTCGCGCGGATTCGGCTTGAACGCTCCAGCGTGCCTCACGACGCTGACGAGACAATACTCGTTTTCACACGTTCCGTCGCGGTAGCGCTCTTCGTAACTGAATCCACCAAAGTGCGCGAATTTTTTTGGAACGAATCCGTATTCTTCCTTCAAGCAACGCCTCATTGCTTGCTCCTTAGTTTCTCCAGCGAGAACGTGACTGACGGGCGTGTCGAAAACTCCGCCGCCGACTTTGCGTTCCGGTCTTTTGTGTAGAACAAACTCGTTTTTCGCGTTCAAGACGAGGACTGCGAAAGCAAGGTGTTTAACGCCAGGTGCAGTGTGCGCTTCCCAGCGGTTTATTTCTTCTCCAGTCACTCGTCCGTTGCGCGTCGCAACGCGCAATCTTTGGTTTGCTTTGTGCGCGTCTTTGAGAGTGTTGGTTTTCACGAGAATAGTCACGAACGCGGTTTATTTAAATCAACGCGCCGGATTAGGCAAGTTTGTTTCGCTTTCAGCGGAACGCGCTTGCTTGAAGCGGGTAGGAACGCGCACGACGAAGCGCGTGAAACTGCGCGTTCGGCTTAAATTTTTTCGTAAGCGAGCCCAACTTCTTCGAGCGCGCGCAACAACGCGCAGCGCGCTTCGCTTCCACAGCCTTTCCAGTCGATGAGCGCGCACTCGACTGGTTCTGCGGTTGCCGCGATTGCCGCGCGAATCGCGGCGGGACTTGCGAACTCAAACAAGTGCTTAGGACAAATGTGCGAAACCGCGTAACCAGTTTCAAGCACTTTGTCGTGAGAGGGAACGTAGTGTCCGCCGCCGAAGAGCAACGCGGTTTTTCCTTCAACTCGTCGGTAACCCTGCACTACTTCTTCAACACACGCTGCCGCGAGCCGCGCCGCGTCTTCGTTTCGCCATTCAGTTTGAGTACTGCCGACTTCAATGAATAGAGAAGGAGTCTGCAATTCAAAAGGACCGTGGTGTGTCGCCTCCCGCGCGGCTTCAAATCCTTCGAGCGAGTTGCGCGCCAAGAATTCGCTTGCTGCTTTCAAGGCGAAGGCGCTGGTTTTCGCGAACCTACCGCGCCCCCAGTCGCCGGTCGCGTGCGTGGTAAAGCAGGGTTTTCCGCTTTCGCTAGCGTGTCGCGACGCGAAAACGAATAAGTCGCTGTAAAAGTAGTCACCGACGAATTCGGCTTCGGTTAGTTTTTCGCTTAATTCAACGAGTTCAGCGTAGCCGCTCGCCCAAGCGCGAAACGTTCTTTCTTTTTGCGTGATTGCTTCGCTCTCGCGAAAGCCGTGTTCGGAGCGCAACGCTTCCGCGATTCCACAACCGGCGGCGTCTTGCGAACTGTAAAAAATTATTGGCATTGCGTTACTCCTCGAATGATTTGATTATCGCCTCAACTATTTTTTCCGCCATTTTGTCGCTAATCAACCCGTGCTGCTGCATTTTTTCCAAGTCGGTTTCATAGTTCACGTAAGGCCTAATCAGCGGTTTCGCGTCTTTGTGAAGAATTCGCGCGAGCCAAGCGCGTTCGGCACGGCTTTCAGGAATTTTCCTGAAGATTCCCATTACTTCTAGTGCGAGTATGTGCGACGTGTCTTCCCGCGTTATTCTACTTACTCCGTCGTGCGGGTAAATAATCACTGGCGCGTCGCCGGTGGGGATGACTGGTTTTTCGTTGTAGATTTTGACGCTAATATTTTTGAGTGCGGGCGGCCGCTTGAATCCAAGCGTTGCTGGAGGCGTAGAATGCAGGCTGATTACGAGTTTTCCAGGATGCTTACGGCTTATTTTCAGCAATTCGTTTGAGACTCTGTCGTGTATCCATTCTATCAACTGCCTGCTTTTATCCTCGTATTCCCTAAACCCGCCAAGGTATTTTCCGTGTTTTTTCAACTCGTCTATTCTGCCCCATAAAGAGCATTCAAGTGGAAGTTTTTCAACGACGACGCTAATTCCGCGCGTGTTGAAAGCTTTTTGCAAGTGTTCAATCAATTCAAGCGTGCTTTCATTCGGGTGCTCGCCTTCCACGAGGCAAACGCCATTCGGCGGCTTCTTTAATCGTAGTTCGTTCGGCGCTCCAATGTTAATTGTAGCCGTATTTCTCAAACCAAATCCAACCATTTTGCAACCTCGCCGTTATTCTCGTTATTCCTACGCGCGTATCTTTTCTACTAAGTATTATAACCTGTTTTCAATTAATAGTTTTCGTGAATTTTGACGACGATGTTTTTGACCGCCAGAAGCGCATGCGTGGTTGGAACCAGGAAGCGCTTGAGCGCACGCGAGTTCTCGTTGTCGGCGCTGGCGCGCTTGGAAACGAAGTCGTTAAACTCTTGCTTCAACTCGGAGTGCGCAAGCTAACGCTAGTCGACAACGATTCCGTCGTGAAAGCGAACTTGAATCGCTGCGTTTTTTTTAACGAGCGCGACGCTGAAGACGGCGTTTTGAAGGTTGACGCGTTAACGCGCGAAGCAAAACGCTTGTTTCCAGAAGCGAGCGTTGCCGCATTGCCTAAACTCGTCGAGCAGTTGCCAGAATCGTTTTACGAGAATTTCGATTTCGCTTTCGCGTGCCTCGATAATTTAGGTGCGCGCTTGCACTTGAATGCTTTCACTTACGGTCGCGTTCCGTTAGTCGACGGCGGGACGACGGGGTTTCTCGGTAAAGTGCAGGTAGTCAAAGCGCCGAGTGCTTGCCTCGAGTGCGGGCTCTCCAAACGCGATTACAAGTTGTTGTGGTTAAAGTATTCTTGCGTCGGCGAAGAAATCGATTGGTTGAACCCTAAAATGCCTGCGTTGCCGACTACCACTAGCGTAATCGCTGCGATTCAAGTAGAAGAATTCTTGAAATTATTGTTTTTCGAGGCGGCTGGGAAAGGCGCCGACGAAGAAATGTTGATAGCGGCCGGCGAAGGCTCGCTCGTAGGGCGTTACTTGCATTACGACGCGTTGCGGCGCGAAACGCGTGTTTTCGAAGTTCCCAAACGCGCGAGTTGTCCCGTGCACCGCGTTTAAAACTCAAACACGTTTTTGAGTTGCTTTACTGCTTCCTCGGCGCGAGCGTCTAGAGTGAGTTTGAGTTTTTTGCCGCAGCGAACGCATTTGCCTCCGCCTTCGCCTTCAGCGAGCGTTTCAAAACAATCTTGGTGATAAGCGGCACCGCAAAAACAATGTCCGTACTTCGGGTGTCCGCCGCGGACAGCGAGCTTGAAAGGCGCTTTGCAGAGTTCGCAAACCTCGCTTTCCCCGATTTTGAGTGCCGCTCCTTTCTTTGCGACTTTTTCTACGGCTTGCTTTAACTCGCCAGTGGTTTTGGCGACTGCATCGACTTCAAGTCCGCACCGTGGTTCCACTTCTTCTTTTTCTTCCTTTACTTCTTTTTTCGTGTGGATTGGCAGGTCGCTTGCCTTTGGCGCGCCTTTCTTGATGGCGTCTTCCAAATCTATTTCTTTTCCTTCGGCTATGGTGAAAGACGCGCTCAAAGTTTCGCCAAGCGTTTTCTTGTCTTCAGCCAGCGCTTGCTGCAATGCGCCCTTGTTTTTTTGTGTTTCCTGCTCGTACTCAGTCTTGAGGAGCGTTTGCCTCGCGTCCCAAACTACGCCTTCGCCTGCCGAGTCGCTTTCTTTTTTTTCTAGCGTTTTCTTGAATAGCGAAGCGAATTCGTCAAAGCCTTTAACTGTAAAACTCAAGTAGTCTCTGTCGAATTTACCGCGCGAAAGCAGTCCTTCGTCGACGAGGCGATTGAGTTCTCGCTCGAATTCGTCAGCGTCAATGCGCAGCGCGTCGCGAATCTTGCTTGCGCTGCGTTCACCGCGCACCACGAACAGCGCAAGCGTCTTGTGGAATTTCGCGGGCTTGAATTTTTTCTTGCGCGTCGCGCGCGGCTTGCGAATCGTTTTCAGTTTTTCCGGTAGTTTTTCCGCCGCCACCGCCTCTACTTCCGCTTGCGTTGATTGAATATTTTTAGTTAAAGGCGTTTCTGTGAGTGGTTTCAAGCGAGGTTCGCGCTTGCGCTTTTGTTTGAGCGTCGTTTGCTGCGGCATTTGAGTTTGTGTCTGCGGCTGCGGAATTTGTTCCATTTCAACCACGTTTTCGCGCGATTACTGCGTAACTCGCTTCGCGAGCGCAACCGTTTTCGTCGAGCTTGAATACTTTTTTTTCGCCGCTCAACGGGTCGACGACTATTGCCACGCTGAATTTTTCCGTGAAAAACGCGCGTTGCGCGGCTTCGTCTGCCGCGCTCATGAAACAACCGTAACCTGGGTGCGAGTGAATCCAGCCAACAATGATTTTTCCGTCGTTCTTGTTTTCGCTTAACTGGGCAGCGATTTCAGCGATTCCTTCGCGTTCAAGCCGAGTTGTCGCAGCAGTACTCTTGTTTTTGCCTGCGAGGTAGTCCGTGATTACGGCGAATTCGCGTCCTTCCCAAACTCCAGCTTCGCCTGCGAGCAAGCCAATTGCCTCGATTCCGTTCTTTGCTGCTGCCCTAAATTGCTTTAAAGCCTTGCGCAAAACGCATTCTTCAATGTAAGCCTCGAAAACTTGCTTCAATCCGCTCCACTCTTTTTTATCCTAGTCGTTCAACGAAAGCCGAGCGCCGCCTTAATTTTCCAGAAAAAACTTGTCTTGCGTTTTTCTTCTTGGCGGGCGAGCCAAAGCCGACGCGCTTCTTCGACGCGCGCTTCCTTGCCTGCTTCCTCCAGCGTAATCGGCGTTCCAGCGCGCGGCGCGGCAGGCCAAACGTCGCGGCTTGCTTGTTCTTGCATTCGTTCGACTATTCGCGGTTTTTCGCTTGAGTCTTTGGCTGTCGGCTCGGTAATCGCTTTGATTTTTGGTTTGCGTTCCGTTGGCTTCTCGACTTCAACGCGGCTTTCGGCTTCCCTTGCCTCGCCAGCTTTTTCACTTTCTTTTTTTTCTTCCTCCGCAGCGAATTTTTCTTCGCTTTTCGCTTTTTCCGCACTTTTTTCCACTGGCTCTGAGTGTCCTTGCTTTCCCTCCCCGGCTTCTCCACCCTCTTCTTGCTTCGCGTCTGCACGCAAGCCGAGTGCTTCACGCACGAATTCGTCTGGCTGCCGCAGCGTTGCTTCAGGGTGTTCTTTCAAATACTCGGCGCGCTGGGCTTCCCATGCTTCAAGCGTTTCATCACTGATTACGCGGACTACGCGCGGTTTTTTTGCGGTTGACGGGTCGGCCATTTAGCACCGCCTAGCGGCGTTCGCTTTTTCTTCGTTAAAGCAAACGCATTAATAGTAGTTTCGCTTTCTTTTTTCTTTCGAGGTGGTTGCAGTGGCTGAATTCAACATCACAGTAACTCACACGACGAGCGGAAAAGAAGTCGTCGTAGCAGTGGAACCAGATTTCACCATCAGCTCGATTCTTGAAGTGCTGACGGAAAGCCTTCAACTCAAAGACCGGTTCGTGCTTGCTAGCACCGACAATAAAGTCTTGAATCCCGAGGCGACCGTGGCGGAAGCAGGACTCGTTGAAGGCTCGCGTTTGCTCCTAATGCCTGACCCGACTGGCGGCTGATTGTTCACGCAACAAGGAGGGTGTTGCGTTTAATGCCGATGCTTCCCGAAGCGATTTGGCGCCGCCGCCTTGAAAGCGAGCGCGACGAACTCGCCACCGCAGGCGAAAAATTCGAGTGCAACGCCGACTGCACGGTATACGTCGTTAGCGTGCGGGGTCCTGCCTTGTTCAAGAACGGAGGCAAACTCTCGCGCCGCGACTCGCATTCAGTGCAAATAACGCTCAAGCGCGAATACCCTTACGCTGGCGGAATCGACGTGGTGTGGCTTACGCCGATTTTTCACCCAAACATTCGTCCCAGCGATGGCAAGGTTTGCATTCAACTTCTCAATGAGTGGAGCGAGTCGCAAAGCGTCGCGAGCCTCGTCAACGCGTTGCGCCAGTTGCTCGTTCAACCAAATCCCTTCAACGCGCTCGACAAGGAAGCCGCCGATTTCTTCGCTGACCACGCTGCGGACGTAAACCGCGTTCTCGGAATCAACTTGAAGGGGGTTGAAGCTACGCCGCAGCCGTTGAAGCCGAGAGTCGTGAACGAAGAGTGAAGAAACCACGAATCGTGCGCGTGAAGGAAAAGCCGCTGAAAGAACGCGAGCCGCCGAGCGAGCGCGATTTCGAGTTTAAAGAAATTTTTTTGCCTCGCGTCGCAAAAAAGAAAAAATGAAGCAGTGAAACAAACTTGGTTCCGCACAAGTGGTATTACGCCTTTTATCCAAAGTGCGCTTGCCTCGCGACGAGCGTTGACGAGCGTGGCGCCTCAAACGTTTTCACCGCGTCATGGGTTTGCCCCGCCTCGTTCGAGCCGCCTTTCGTTTCGCTCGCAGTCGGCAATACGCGGGCTTCGCACTCAAACATTTCGCGTTCTCGCGAATTCGTTGTTTGCGTGATGCCAGCAGAGCGCGAGAGCGCGGCGCGCGTTTGCGGAAGCAAGAGTGGACGCGATTGCGACAAGTTTCGCGAAGCGGGGTTGACTGCTTTACCCGCGCGTAAAGTAAAGCCGCCGTTGATTAAAGAAGCGTTGGCGTGCATTGAATGCCGCGTTGAAAAAGAATGCGAGGCAGGCGACCACACCGTGTTTGTAGCCCGCGTTCTCGAATTTCACGAATTCGCGAAAGGCAAAAAGCTTTTTCACGCAGGCGAAGGAAAATTCGTTGGACTTTGAGTTCTTTTTTTCTAAATTTTCCAGTATCCTTTCGTTCTCAAGAAGCGTTTTTGTTCTTCAAGCAAGTCGGCGACGAGTTCGTCTTCGCTTGAGTGCAGGCGTGCAAGCACTCGCCGTGCAGTCCATGGGCCAACGCCGAAAGTTTCAAGCGCGAGGAGTCCGCGGCGCCCGTAACTAGATATGATCGAAAGCGCGGAGAATGCTTCTTTGTGCTTGCGGCGCTCCTCGAAATCGAGTTCTCGCCCGCGCTTTTTCTTTTCGATTACTTCACGGTAGTCTTCGAGCGTCAAGCGGTTTGAGCCGCAGTAAGGGCAAAGCAGCGCTTGCTCTGCTTCGCCGATTGTTTTGCCGAACGACTTGCCGCAAAAAACGCAGTAAAGCCTTGGGCGCTTTGCGAAGAGTTCTTCCTTGAATGCTTGAACTACTTGGCTTGAAGGCTCTGCAGGCGCCATTAGTTCGCTGAACGCGCCGAAATCGAAAAACTCGCGTGCGAGCGGAGACCACCTTCCGCGTTCTTCGATTGTCCGCACGTCCGCGTCAAGCGCGGCGCCAGCGTCTTCAAAACTCATTTTGTCGAAGAACACTTCCGCGAGCGCTTCTTCGAAAACCGGCGAATCGCTCAGCGCTTCCGCGAGGCGACGCACGCCTATTTCGCGGAGTTCGCTTTTCTTCGACACGATGCCGAACGCTTTCGCCACGCCGATGAACCGCTTGCGGAACAACGCCGTGTTCGGGACAACGTTTTTGAGAACGGATATAAGGTGCCTGCTGCGTAACTCGCGAAAATACTGCGCAACTCGCTTTGCGCTTAGCGGCTTGCCACACTCGAACATGCAACCGTAAGCGCTCGTCTTCACCCGTACTCCCGCGCCGAGCGCTGCGGTGAGCAGTGCTGCAAGCGCGCGCCCCAACGTCTCGTTTGCTTTCGTTCCAAGAAAGCAGTGCATCGCGACGAGTTCTCGATTGCTTTCGAAAACGACTTCGTTTGCACCGCTGCGCGGAACGAAAAACTCGCTTTGTTCAGTTGCGAACCGCTTCATCCGCTCGTAAGCTTCTTCGCTGCAGTTGTATTTTTCAGCGAATTCTTTCTCACCAATTTTTTTCTCGCAAACAGCGGCGAGCAACCCAGCGACTTCTTCCGCAACGCTTCGCGAAACAGGAATTTCTTCCCCCACCCACTCCGGCACCGCGGCACTCAAGTCGCGAGTGGGTTCAGCCAAAACTTCTTTTTCCGTGACGCTGAGCACGCGCCAAGCGCGTCCGCGCGCGATGAAAGTCGCTCCTTCACCGAGGTATTCCGCAACAAATTCTTCGTCAAGCGTGCCAACGGTTTTGCGCGTCGTAGCGTCTTTAACGAAAAATTTTTTCGTGTCGCGGATCGTGCTCAAGTTTTCGTAATAGTAAAGCCGTGTTTTCGGTGTTGCGCGCAGCGTCGCGCCGTCGAACCACACACACCGCGCGTCGTGCAACTGTGCAGCGCATTTCGCGAGCTCGCCGATTTCAATTTCCACGAAAGGCATTGCGCGCTTGATTATTTCGTGAGCGCGTTGCAGTGGAATTTCGCCGTAGTCCAGCGTGAGTCCCGCGAGTTGGTGCGCCAACACGTCGAGTGCATTGCGGCGAATCTCAAGCGGCTCAAGGAGTCCACGGCGAGCGCGATCGACGATGACGGCGGCTTCAAAACAATCAAGAGCGTTTTCAGGAATCACGATTCCTTTTGGAGTCAAGTGTTTGCGGTGTCCGCTTCGCCCAGTGCGTTGAAGAAAACGAGTTGCTTGCCGAGGGGAACTGAATTGAATCGCTAGATCTATTTGCCCGACGTCGATGCCGAGTTCAAGCGAACTAGTGCAAACGATGGCGCGCAGTCTTCCGCCGAATTTCTTGAATTCTTTTTCAGTTTCCACACGCGTTTCGCGGCTGAGTGAAGAGTGATGCACGGCGACGTTGTCGCGCATGGCTGGCGACTCGAAAAGCATGGCGCTCAACGATTCCGCGACATAACGCGTGTTTACGAACAAAAGCGTTCGATTGTGCGTTTCGATTAGTTGCTTTATTCTCTCGAGTTTAGCCTTGTTTTCTGGCGCGAGTCCGATTCCTTCGAACTCCGTAGTGCGCGGAACGAGGGGGCACTCGATTGCCGTCTGCATTGCGCGGTTTACGTCGCTTTTTACGACGATCGCGTCTTTCGCCAAAAAACGCGCGACTTCTTCTTCGTTGCCGACGGTTGCGCTGAGTCCAATGACTTGAAACTCGTTCGGCTTGGTTTTTTCGCGGAGGCGCTCGAGTCCAAGTGACAACTGCAAGCCGCGTTTGCTGTCCGCGAGTTCGTGGACTTCGTCTATGACGACGAAGCGCACGTTGGCGAGCGCGTCGCTGAGCACTGGCGCTACGAGCATGCTTTGCAGCGTTTCTGGAGTAGTCACGAAAATCTCGGCTGGTTTGTCTCTTTGTTTCTTGCGTTCCGCTTGCGTGGTGTCTCCGTGGCGCACTGCAAGCGAGATTCCGAGCAGCACGCACCACGATTCAAGGCGTTCAAGCATGTCGCGGTTGAGCGCTCGCAACGGCGTGATGTAAAGCGCTTTAATCGCTTTTTTGTTTTCCGCGTCGTGCGCATGAAGAATTTGCGATAGAATCGGGAGGAACGCGACTTCGCTTTTTCCGAAACCCGTTGGCGCGATTGCAAGAACGTTTTTTCCTTGCAGCACTAGCGGAATGGCTTTTTCTTGTATTTCAGTCCATTCGGTAAAACCCTTTGCCCGCGCGAGGCGCAATACTTCAGGGCGGAGTTGATTCATTATTTTAAGAAAAACAGTTCAACGCTTTATTGCTTTCGTCCAAGCAACGCCGCCAACGGCTATTGAAACCTACTTAAAAAAGAGTATACTAGTTATTCGCGTGAAGCCTACTAAAACGCATTTGTTGTTCGAACTCGCGCGTCGCGGCTGCGCAGTCAGTTCGGTTCGCGTCACGACGATTGAATTAGCGCGCGCGTTGCGCGTTTCTCAACAAACGGCTTCGCGGTGGCTCAACGAATTGTCGTGCGAAGGACTGGTTTTGCGCGAAGGAAAAAACGCGCGTTTGACTAAGCAAGCCCGCGCGGAAATCGAGTGGCTTGCGAAGGCTCTTGAAGCGAAGCCAGTACTTCCAGCGAAAAAAAAGGTTTTGCGAGGAGTCGTCGTGCGCGGACTCGGCGAAGGCGCGAAATTCATGCGCTTGCCGCGGTATGCGCGAGAGTTGCGCGCGGCTTTGGGTTGGACGCCTTTTCCAGGAACTCTGAACTTGAAGCTAGACGAGAAAAGCGCGAGCGTTAAAAAACAATTAGAGTCAGAACGCGGCTTACTAGTAAGGAGTTTTGTTTATGGCAAAAAGCGTTTCGGCAGCGTAAAGTTGTTTCCTTGCGTCGTTCGATCGCGAGGCCGTGAAGAACGCGGCGCCGTTATTATCCCGGAGAATTCTTTTTACGGCGAAAACATTTTGGAAGTAATTGCTGAAAAAAATTTGAGGCGAGCCTTGCGTTTGACTGAATCTCCGTGCAATAATGTTTTAGTCAAGGTGGAGTTTAAATTTCCTCGCTAATTTCGTTTTCAAACCAATTTGAGCGTAACGCTCCCCGATTTTTCTTAACTCTTCAGGCGCATTCCACAAGTCTGTGTTGATCATTACGAGGGTTTTTCGTCTTTGGTGGCTTATTTTGGTAACCCGACCGCCTAACCCTTGCACTATTCTTTTTAACGTGTTTATTTGACGCTCGCTTCCAGGATCACTTTTAGGCCGAAGACCGCTGACTTCAAGTTCTAACAAGGGAATGCGGCTGCCCATTCCCCTGCCTCTAAAAACGATTCGTCCGTTTACTTTTAATCCGCTTTCCTGCCACCGGCGCGCTCGCCACATCAACTCGACAGCGTTATTCATTACTACCCATGAATTATTACTTCCCTTGCCTTTTATTACTTTACCGCCGCGTCCCGCCTGGTTTTTTACTCGCTTTAGAGTAGTTATCACGCGTACGGCAAGCTTTAAACGCCGCGCCGCGCTAATTTCGTTTGGCGGGTTTTTCGTGAAGGCTTACAAACTAGTTGCGACGGCGCTTCTCGCGAGTTTAGCGATTTTTTTCCAGTTTTTCAACGGCATCCTCGGGCTGCAAACAGGTTTCGGAATGACCGTCGACCTCGCGGCCTTGCCGGCATTGCTCGCGCTTTTCGTCCTAGGCTTCGACGCGGCTTTTGAAGTCCTACTCGTGCTAGCACTCGCAATCGCGTTAACTGCAGAAACAGGCTACGTCGGCGCGGTAATGAAGTTCGCCGCAACGCTGCCCATGCTCGCGTTGCCCGCGCTTTACGTCGTCGCCTTCAAGAAAAAACTCGATGCTCCGCGCGCCGCAGCGCTAGTACTGCTCGCCTCGCTAGTCGCAGTGTCGGTGTTTGCCTTACTTTCTTACCCCTCCGTCTTCGCTTTCTCGCAAGCTGGAAGTATTCCCATCGCTGGTGTTTACCTTATAGGCGTGCTTCCAGTTGTGCTTATGGCGCTCGTCTCGCTCGCTTTGTACAAATTTCTTGCGAAACACGCGGAAAGCGAGGCGCTCTCTAAACTAGCGGACGCGAAGCACGCCGTCGTCGTACTCTTCCTATCGCTAGTTATTCGCGGAATTTCTATGGTGATTGCCAACGCTTTCTTTGCCGGTCCGTTGTTCTTCAAAATTCCGCCGCATGAATTCATCGCTTTCCTCGAGTCGCTGAACCTTCCATTGTTCGGCAAAGGCAGCGCTTGGTTTGGCGTCATATTCTTTTGGAACTGCGTGCAAGGCGTGCTCGAGTTCGCCCTCGCGTGGCTCATCGCCTTCCGATTGGCTTTCGCGCGCCGCTACGGCTTGCGCGGCGCGCCGACGCCTGCGTGATTTTCTTTAGTGAAAGCAATGAGTGCAATAGAACTGCGAGGAGTTTCCTTTACTTACGAAGGCGCTGCACAACCAGCGCTACGCGGCGTTTCGCTGCGCGTCTCGCGAGGCGAGTTTACCGCGTTGATGGGCAGAACAGGATGCGGCAAGACGACGTTGCTCCTTACGCTCAACGGAATAATCCCGAAAACAATTCGCGGTGAATTTGCTGGCGAAGTGCGCGTGCTCGGCGAAAGCGTGGCGCAGGCGACTTTTGCACGAATGGCCGAACGCATCGCGTTCGTTTTTCAAGATCCAAGCGACCAACTCTTTTGCGAAACTGCTCGCGAAGAAATCGCGTTCGGCTTGCGTTTGCGTGGACTAAGCGAAAAAGAAGTCAATAGCCGCGTAAAAAACTCTTTGCGCGCCGTTGGATTGGCTGGCTTTGAAGAATGCGATCCTTTAGCGTTATCGCAAGGACAAAAGCAAAAACTATGCCTCGCGACTGCGCTTGCTACTGGCGCGCCAGTCCTAGCGCTAGACGAACCAGCAGCAAGTCTAGACTACGAAAACGCGTCGCGCGTTTACGAAATCCTCTCTCGCCTCAATAGTACTGGGAAAACGATTCTCGTTGTAGAACACGATTCGGACGTCGTCGCGCGCTATGCAGATCGCGTCGTAATTCTTGAAAACGGAGTTGTCGTCGAAGACGCCGCGCCGTCGATTCTGAAGAGCAAGCGAGTGGCTCGATACGGAGTAAAACCAGTCCAGTGAAAAAAATGTTGAAGTACTATCCAGCGAAAAGTTTTTTGCACTCGCTCGATTGCCGCGCGAAAATAATCGCGCTCGCCGTGCTCATCGCGTTATTCGTCGCCCTGCCTCTCACTTACTCGGCGATCGCGCTTCCGTTCGCGCTTTCATTGTGGCTCGCCGCGCGCATTCCATTCAAAAAAATTTTCAAGCAAAAATTCTTGTTGCTCGTCGCGCTCGCGTCATTCGCGTTTCGATTGGCCTACGAAAAAAGTTTTTACAACGGAGTAGTTGCTGGCGTTTTCAATGCGTGCTATGCGCTTGGAATAATCTTGCTTGCGGAACTACTTGTTTTTACGAGTCGCAACACGGCGTTGCGCAAGGCACTGCTTTGGCTTCGCTTGCCGAAACGCATCGCGTTCGCTTTCTCGCTCGCTCTTCAAGCATTGCCGTCGCTTCAAGACAAGGCACTGCGCGTGCGAATCGCGCAGCAATCGCGCGGAGTACGGCGCCGCGACTCTCTTGCGCTACTCGCGCCCGTGCTGCACGGCGTTTTTACTCGAGCGAAAAAACTATCGATAGCGCTTGAAAGCCGCGGTTTTGACGCTGAAAAAATCTGAAAAGTCGCAATTCAACGATTTTTTTTGGAAAATAGGCAGAAATTATTCAGCTGAACCATTTTTTTTCAGTTTTTTCTTGTTTTTTGCAATATTTCCCGTATTTTTTGTGAAATAGGCAGAAAAATTGGCAAACTAGCCGTGTTTTGAAAAAGTCGCGTTAATCCGCGAAAAACGCGTTTTTTGCGTGGTCGTTCCCGCGGCGCTGCGCACAACGCGAAATATAGGCAGGTTTTGTTTTTTTCGCAAACTATTTTAATTATTTTTGGAAGGTTTTTTTTCCAAAAAAGCGTAGTTTTTTACGCTTTAGTGTATACTAACTGTTTTTTCTTGGTAACGCGGTTTTCAATTTTTTTGTGTTTGTTGCGCATATTTTCCAGATATGCCCACCAGCGGTTTTTCTTTTGTTGTCTTTGTAAACAAAGTTGCAAAAACCAAACAAATAAAAATTCTCTGTACTTAGTAAACAAAGTTTATTTATTAGTTGTTAACTTTGAAGTTCGGAGTTGGTTCATATGAAAATGAACGGCAGCAAGTCGTCGAAATTAATTCGCATAAGCGACAAAGCGTTTGAAGGTTTGTGCGCGCTTGCCGGCAAACTGCAAGCTCGCGAACGACGCCGCGTTTCTTTAGATGGCGCAGTACTTTTTTTACTGTCTTCCCAAGGCCGGGCGGCAAGCGTTTGGAGTGAAGAAAAAACGCTGGAAAAACAAGGCTTGGTTCATACTCGCTTGAAATTTAAAAAAAGCGTTTTTACCTCGAAAAAACGTGGAAAAACGATTAAAAAAAGCGAGCAGTCGAGCGTGGTTCGCGAACCGTTAAAGCGTTTTTCGCTGCGACACAAGAAATTCGTTGTCGAGTAAAAAGGAAATCACAAAAACTACGCCGACGGCGCGTCGGACATGCGCTTGGCGCGTGCAAGCAGTGCAAACAAGCGTTGAAATTCATTCTCGTACGAACTAAGTTTTTCCGCTTTGTTTTTCGTTTTTTCTGTTTTTTTGCCAGCTAGGCTAGCGAATCTTTTTTAACCGAGGATGTTTAAACTAAGTTTGTGGATGCACTGCAAAACTTTCTTGAAGACATGCTTAGGAGCGTCACGAGCGCGTTGCGAAAATTCGTCGCTTTCGCACTCATTATGTTTTTCTTGGGAACGATTTACGGTTTTTTCTTGCCAATAATCGTCGAAAAAACCGGAATTCACTTTTCACTCCTCGTCGCGGTTCCAATCGCGCTCGCGCTCCTCGCTTACGTTTCGACTGAAGTTGCTGCCGTACTGTTCGTTATTCTGTTGGGCTTAATGCTCCTCGTTTTCGTGTGATGCGAATGAGTTGTCGACTACCGCTTTGTCGCCCTACAGTAAAACGCGTTAAGTACCAGCAAGGAGTTTATACCGTTACTGTTCCACTAAAGCCGAAGCGCGGCGTTCACTCTTGTAGAGTCCAGTATCCGGGCGGGTTTATTCGCGTCGAATTTACCCCTAATGTTATTAAGCACTTTTCAGAAGTTGTCCGGAACCCGCCTAAAGGCGTAACTATATCAACGCGTAAAAGGCGCGGGTGTCCTTCGGTTGTTTCCGTTAAATGCGCGCCTGACGCATCGATCCGCAAAGTGGAAGCAGTGGTTAAACGAGTGGCGGCGTTGTCTGCTTTAGCGCAAGCCAAGGGTGATCCTGCCGCTGAGTCAATTAATTCTTTTTTAGATAAATTGACTGTCGCGTTGTCGAACTTACGTATGCGTAATAAGCCGCGCATGCCGCGACGTAGTTGGCCTACGCCCTTTCCTACCTATGTTATTCTTCCAGGCGGTGGTTTGCGCGTTACTCGAGGACGACTCCCTGAATAAACTACGCTTCCTACAATCACGAGCAACACCTTTTATCGATGAATTTTAAAAAACTGTTTTTTCTGACTATTGTTATTGTTTTGCACCGCTTTTCAATAAACTTTTTTTATTAGTAGTGCTTACGCGCCAATCCCCAACTCATCTTACAGTATACTGCTTAAGTGTTGAGGCGCAAACTTCGCTGGCTTAAGCAAGCCAAAACGAGTTTTTCTCCTCGAAAAAACGAAAAAGACGCCCTTCCACTATTCTAGGTTTACCGTAACGATGTTTTTTTATACTCGTGCCTCGTAGCCTTCTTGCGACCCGTCGCACGCAAGTGATTACACCGCAACGAGGTTTAACTATTTTCGCGTTGGGTGTTCTGCGTTTCAAGGAGTTGGTTGGACGTGTTCGGCTTTAATCTTGGTTTCATAGAGTTGTTTACCGTAGTGTTTTTTTTGTTCGGCTATGCCGCGTTGTTGTTGAAGCAACGGCTTGCGCCGCACGAAGCGCATTTTCTACTTGGAGTCTTTGCTTCAGGACTCGCGCTCAATGGAGTGCGAATGATTGACTTGGCGCTTGCAAACGCTTTCACCGACTTGCTCGCGCTAGTTTTGTTGTTCATTGTTGGACTACTTCTCGCGTTCGTCGCAAACGCTAAAGGCGGTTTCGTTGCCTCTAGAAGAATCAAGAAATAACGATGAAAACAAGGGAACCGCAAGCGAGGAAAACGCAAAGCCAGCGCCGCGCTTCGCGAGTCCGCGCATCGTGAGCCGCGGGATTCCCGCAGGCGAAGCGTTGTGGTTGCCGCGTCACGATGAAGTACGCGCGATTTTGCGCAAGCAAAGCAATGCTTTCGACGAGTACGGCGTTGAATGGAGCGTTGAAGACGTGCTTTCCTTTCTTTTTCCTCCTCGTTACCGCCCGGAACAATACAAAATCGCCGTCGCCTTTGTTAAAATGCTTTGCGAAAACGCTGGCGCAGCTGACTTTCACGCGATAGGTGACTTTGTAGCGCGAAGCGGGGCGAGCAAAGCCACGTTTTACAATAAAATCGTGCCACGCCTCAAGCACGCCGGGTTAATTGAAGTCAAGCGCCCACTACGCACTGGTGCGCGCGCAAACGAAAAAGGCCCTTTAAGCGTGCAACTCAGCGAAACTTTTCACAATTACTTGTTTAGACTCGCTAAGGAGTGGCGTCGCATCGTTTTAACTGCGCGAAGCAAGCGCGAAA
>JAVYMB010000003.1:0-15704 GCA_038740145.1 Candidatus Norongarragalinales archaeon
GCTGCGTCCGACTCAAAAGTTTTTCGAAACGTTTCAAATGGTTCTGCCGCAGCAATCGCAAGCTGGTCCTCAGTGAACAAATAAAGGTGAGTTTGATGCGAAATGATTTTATTTTAATCGCTTTGCTCGCCGGCTTCGCGTTGTTCCTGCCGTTGACGCTTTTCGGTTGCGTTTCTCAGATGCCGCCGGTCACTCCGAGCCCGCAGCCAAGCGTTGCGCCGAGTATTCAAACCTTCGGTGCTGCGAGCGTTTCACCTTCGCCAGTCGCGAAATTCCTCGTAGTCGTCACTATTAACAACGGAACCGCGAATTACTCGAAAACGCTTGAAGTTGCAGCGGGAACGACTGTTCTCTCGTTGATGCAAGCGAATTTTGAAATCGCGGCGAAACAATATTCGTTCGGCGCGCTCGTAACTGGAATTGACGGTTTGGAGCAAAACGATTCTACTTGGCTTTACTGGCAATATTACGTTGACGGCGTTCTGGCGCCTGTCGGTGCTGGCGAATACAAAATCGAGAAAAACGTTAGCATTGAATGGCGTTACGAGAAGCCAGCATTCAGTTGAGTAGACTTGGATGGAACTTCAGCGTCCGACGCGCAGCCGAGTTTTTTCGTGCGCCTCCAGGGGCTCGATGTGAATAACGGCTTCAGCGACGCCGAGTTTGCGCAGCCGCTTCTTGATTTCGTGCGTGAGCGCATGCGCCTCTCGTAGCGAGATTTCGTCGTCTAGTTGTACGTCTACGTCGAGAAAAATTTTTCCCTCCAACTGCCGCGCGCGAAGCTTGTGGAAGCCGCGCACGTTCGGCGAGCGCAGAATTGCTTCTTGAATCGCGGCGAGCTTGGCGCGCGAAGGACTCGCGTCGATGAGTTCGTTCGCCGATTTTTTTCCAATTCGGTAGGCGACGCGCAGCATGAGGAGCGAAAGCACTATCGCGGCGATTGGATCTGCCCAAGCGAAGCCCAACCCCGCGAGCGTCAAACCAAGCAAAGCCGCGGTGTTTTGAAGAATGTCTGAGTAGTAGTTGCCTGCGCTAGCCTCGATCGCGGCGCTGTGCAGTTCACGGCTTTTGCGGCGCAAGTAAACCGCGAGCGCAATGTCGACGACTACGGTGAAAAACATTAATGCTAAATCCAGTGTGCTTACATCAATTTTGACTCCAGCGAACAAACGGCGAATCGCTTCAGCAGTCACTCCGAAAGCGGCGATCGCGATAAGCGTGCTTTGAGCAAGGCTCGACAAGTTCTCGATTTTCTCGTGCCCGTAAAGGTGTTTCGCGTCCGCTGGCTTCGCCGCCTCGCGAACGCCCAGCCAAGCGAACGAAGCGCCAAGCAAGTCAAAGATGGAGTCGATTAGCGTAGCGAGCACAGCCACGCTGCCGGTGAGAATTGCTACCGCGACTTTCACCGCGATTAACAAAACGTTGGCGCCGATTACTGCGGTCGTGACGTGCATTCGCTTAACGGCTTTCTTGCTGCTTTTACCCATCGCATAGAATTCGCGCCACGCGCTTTTAAGCCTTGTTTAGTTCAGCAGGCTCGAAATCACTTGAAAGCAGCCGCTTGATTTCCCGCGCGCGCTTTTTCCCGATTCCATCTACTTCGCATAATTCCTTTTCGTTCGCATTGACGAGTTCCTCGATTGTCTTGAAGTGCGATAGGAGGGCGCGCGCGTTTTTCGCCCCAACGCCCGGCAGTCCTTGCACGAAAAACAACTGTTGCTCGGCAAGCGGCACGTTTTTTTTGCTGACGCGCAACCTCATTTCTTTTGGTTCAGTGAGTTGCTCGCGTTCAGCGAGTTGCGCGACGAATTCAGCCAACGCTGAATCGTCTTCAAAAAAGAGTACGGGAACACGTTGGTCCACGCAAAGCGCCATCAACGCGCCGCGCAACGCTTTAGGTTTCAACACGGCAAAACGATTGCCGACGACGCAGATCAACGGCGAAAGAAAATTGTCTTTCAACTCGCTTGCCTGCGTGAAAAGTCTTCCGTCTATTACGCTCGACTCGAAGTCGCTAGACGTTTTTCGCTCGATCGCACATCGTTCGCTGACTACGAAGTCGCCGACTTCGAGTCGTTGCACTCGCACGACTACGCCCAAAGCGCGAAGCGCTTCAGCGCACTCGCCTCCCGCTTCGCGATCGTCGACGAAAACTTGAACCTTGTTTTGCGCGAGCAGTGCCTCGTCAAAAACGAGTTCGTTGATTCGCTCGCGTTTTACTTGCGTCAATTCAACCGCCTACGTGAAGTCGCCAATCGTTGTCTGTCCCTCTGGCTTAGCTTTCGGTTTCGTTTTCGCTTTCGTCGGTTCTTTTTTCGTTTCGAGTTTAGCGCTCAAGTGCGAGAGTGTTCGATGCATTTTTTCCTCGCGTTTTTTCGCACTCCAAAGATACGCCTCGTCTTTCGTGCCGCGCGCAACGAGGATGACTGCTTTTCCCGCCTTGATTCGCCCAGCGCGACCTCGGCGTTGAATCAAGCGAATTTCGCTAGGCACCGCTTCGTAAAAAACGACGAGGTCGACGCTCGGCAAGTCAACTCCTTCTTCAGCGATTGAAGTGCCGACAAGTACGTTGAATTTTTTTTCGCGGAAGTCTTGCAGCAACGCTTTTTGTTCTTCTTGCTTCATCCCTCCTTCGCCCGCGCGTCCCACGATGGACTTGGCTTGAACGTCGCGAAGCGCGTTCAATTCTTCAAGGAGTTTCTTGACGCTAGCGCGGTAATGCGCGAAAACGATTACGCTCTGCCCCGCGCGCGCGGCGGCGCCGACTATTCGCTTGAGTTCGAACACTTTCGGATGGTCTAATCCGCTAGCGATGATTGAATCGCACTTCGAAATGATTTCAGCGGTGCGTGCGTCGGCGAGGAGGGACAGCACCGCTCGGCTTTTTTTTTCGCGCTTGCCGAGGCTTTCTAGAAACAATTTCAGAGTGCGAACGCCTTGAGACTCGAGCAACTCAATTGCATGATTTAGGTTAATCATTTTTGCTACGATGCTGAGTTCGCGGTAAGAGTAAGGAATTTTCGCTTGCAATTTTTGCTGGAGTTCGAGGAGAAAGCGCTTGTTTTCACGCATACGTCGCGGCAACAATTCTTTCTCCTCGAGTTTTCGTGCTTCCTCGTCAAGCATTTCGTCAAGTATGCGGCGCACCGCCGCGAATTGCGGCGGTATGTCAACGAAAACCCATTCTACGTCCACGGGCTTCGCGTAACGCCGCGCTTCCTCGTCTTCAGCGCGCAAGAGTTCAATGTTCTTGATGCCGAGCGCTTCGCATACTTCCTCGATTTTCTCGCGCTTAGCACCAGGACTCGCCGTTAGTCCAATGACTAGGAGTCCAAGCGTTTGCTTTGCTTGCCTGCCGATTGCGGAGTAAGCGTATTCTCCGACTGCGCGGTGCGCCTCGTCGAAAACCGCGATTGCAAAGTCGCGCAAGTCGAGGCGCGCTGCAGCCAAGTCGTTTTCAATCGTCTGTGGAGTAGCGCAAACAACGCGTGCTTGCTCGTACGCTTTCCGCCTTTTGGCTGGAGGCATTTCGCCGGTTACAACAATGATTTCTTCTTCTGGCAGTTCAAGGACTTCGCGCGAGCGTTGCGCTTGCTGGACTGCGAGTGGCTTCGTCGGCGTCATAAAAAGAGCTTTCTTCGCAGCGTTTTGCGGCTGGGCGAGCGAGTGGGCGATTGCGAGTAACGCAATGAATGTTTTTCCGAGCGCTGTAGGCATCACGACGAGGGTGTTGCCTCGCGCGAGAGCGTTTTCGGCAGCGCGGACTTGGTAGTCGCGGAGTTCAATTTTTTCTTTGCGCAATAGTTTCAAGTCAAGCATTCGATCGAGTGTTAATGCAACTGCAGTTTTAATGCTTTCAAGCCAATTTATTGGCTTCTCTTCTTGAAACCTATTATTCCGTCTCGCGTGAGGTACGGCTCTATCTCGTTTGGGTTGCGGCTTTCTGAAATTAGCCCGACCTCATCTTCCTCTCCAATCGCTGTCTTTAAAACTTTTAGTATTTGCTTTAAAACAAGTTCTTGGCTTGGGCTACCGTATTCTTTAGACGCCAAAACCTAAACAGCGTCTTTTGTTTTACGTTTCTTAAGACGACTCTCCTGCCGGTTTCGCGAGCTAGACGCCCGGCAATGAGTTTGAGTAAAGCGTCGTGCGTTTCAATATGCATTAGCGCGCTGTAACTATTGTCTAACCAATAAGCAAACCTATTTGGAACGACGGCCAATTCTTTTTTCACTCTCTCTTTTGTGTTTCCTTCTCGATAGCCCTATTACAACACTCATTTTTAAAGAAAACCCCGCGCTTCCAGTAATTGCGATGCTTTAAAAACCGCCGCAGCGTTTAACGAAGCCCGCGTTGCACGCTGAAAGGGTTGCAGCGTCGCACGCACAATTGTTTTTTGGGAAAACAAGCGCTGTGGTTTCAGCGCTTGCTTTTCCAGTTTTTTGGTGGGTTGCTATGGCTATTTTGCCTTTAGCTCCAGTTGAGCGTTTGATTCGCAAGGCAGGCGCGGAACGCGTTTCTCAAGATGCGGCTGAAGCGCTTGCAGACGTACTCGAAGACGTGGGAATCGATATTTCCCAGAAAGCGGTTTCACTTGCGAAGCACGCGGGACGCAAAACCGTGACGAGTGAAGACATTAAGCTTGCCGCGCGATAAGGTGTGCTCACCAAACTATCGTTCCGCCGTGCTTCCCGCCTTCAAGCGCCAGTTTAAACTCTTTGGCGTTGCGTCCGTCCACGAAGTCAATCCTTATTTTGCTGCGTGCAGCGAGTTTGCATGCGAGGACGTCGAAAACAAAGTGTTGCCCTGGCTTGCGCGCGTCTTGCGCAGCCGCCAGCGCCACTAATTTTTCGTGCGACAACCGCGCGAAACGCCGCGCTCCCTTGAGTTCAGGGTTTTTGTTGTAAACGCCGTCGACGTTGGTGGCGTTGACTACGCGCGCGGCGCGCGTTAATTCTGCGAGTAGGACTGCACAAGAGTCTGTAGTGAGTCCTGGAAGTTGCCCGCCCATTACTGGCGTAAAGCCGCGCGCAAGCAAGTCTGCTGCTTTGTGAAATTCTTCGCAGTAAACTGCTCGCACGCCGGCTTCTAACAAGGCGCGCGCGAAAGCGCGCGCGTTTTCGCGCGTCGCAATAATTGCTGCTTCGTCCGCTTCAAATTCGCTAGCCCCACGCGAGCGTGCGTCGTTGGCTTTTTGCCTTGCTTTCGCTCCTCCGCCTACAACTATACCTAACGAAATTTTTTTCGAAGCGCGCGCGACCGCGATTGCTTTTTCTCGCGCGGCGTTTTCGCTGTAAACGCCGTTTTCGTATAGGAGCGAGCCGCCGAGGGACAACACGACAGTTTTTTTCAAGGATTTTTGTTTTTTCACGGCGTGCTTCACGACCGGCATTGAATGCAAGCGTATTGAATACGCCGCGTTATTTTAAATTAAGGTTGGGTAGCTGAAAAAAAGTGAAAAGAGAAAATTTAAGGTTCAGTTTTTGTTTGCGCGTTACAAGAATCCTTTTTCCGTTAGGATTTTTTTCAGCGCGCCTCCTGCGTCCACGTACTCGTAAGTCACGCGGTAACAAGGCTTTTTAATGTTGATGTGGCGCTTCAAGTCAATCGGAGTGCCTATGAGCACTGCTTCAGCGTTTTTCGCTGCGTTAATGGTTTGCTCGAGTTCGCTTACTTGCTTAGCGCCGTAACCCATCGCTGGCAGCACGTGGTCAAGGTGGGGATATTTCGCGTAAGTTTTCTTGATGCTGCCTACGGCGTATGGACGCGCGTCTACGACGACCGCGCCGGCTTTTTGAGCCGCGACGGTTCCAGCGCCGTACTTCATTCCTCCGTGAGTAAGCGTTGGCCCGTCTTCAACGACGATTACTCGCTTGCCTTTGAGTTCGCTTGCTCGCTCGACAGTCACGCGGCTTTCAGCCTTCAAAATTTTCGCGCGCGGGTTGATTCGCTTAATGTTTTCCTCTACAGTTTTAACGTTTTCAGGCGACGCGCTGTCAACTTTGTTAATGATAACCACGTCAGCCATTCGCGCATTCGTTTCACCAGGATAATAATTCACTTCGTCTCCTGCCCTGTGAGGGTCGGCGACAGTAATCAACAAATCAGGTTTATAGAAACTAACGTCGTTGTTTCCGCCGTCCCAAAGAATAACGTCGGCTTCTTTTTCCGCTTCCCGCAGAATCGCGCCGTAATCGACGCCTGAATACACCACCAGTCCGCGTTCTATGTAAGGCTCATACTCTTCCATTTCCTCGATGGTGCATTCGTGTTTTTCCAAATCATCGTAGCAAGCAAACCGTTGGACCGCTTGCTTCGCGAGGTTGCCGTAAGGCATTGGGTGACGAATCGCAACGCACCGTTTTCCCGAGTCGTTAATGAGTTTTGAAACATAGCGGCTCGTCTGGCTTTTTCCACAGCCAGTTCGCACCGCGCAAACCGCGAGCAAAGGCTTGCTGCTCTTGATTTGCGTCGAGCGCGGACCTAAAAGCCAAAAGTCGGCGCCCGCCGCGTTGACGCGTGCACTAATGTTTCCAACTGTTTTGTAGTTCAAATCGCTGTAAGAAAGAACTCCGACATCAACTTTGCGTTCTTTAATGATTTTTTCTAAGTCTCTTTCTTCGTAAATCGGGATTCCGTCTGGATAAAGTTTTCCGGAAAGCGTTGAAGGATATTTTCGTCCCGCAATTCCAGGAATTTGTTCTGCGGTAAAGCAAACTACTTCAAACGCGTCGTTATCCCTGAAAAAAACGTTGAAGTTGTGGAAATCGCGTCCAGCCGCTCCAATGATTACTACTCTGCGCTTTGCTTTTTTCACTAAACCCACCTCTATCCCTTCTTCGCAACAATTACGCCGTGAATTAGGAGTAGTCTAACAACGGCGGGTTTAAAAACTATTTGCGCGCAATACTAACCCACTGATTTTTCGGTTTTTTGCTTTTGGTTTCACGTTTGGTGTGCGTTAATGGCGTGGCAACGTCCTTCTTGGGACGAGTATTTCATGAAAATCGCGGAAACCGTCGCTACGCGAGCGACTTGCCCGCGCAAGAGACTCGGCGCAGTAATCGTGAAAGACAAACGCATCATCGCGACTGGCTATAACGGTTCGCCTCCCGGAATCGCGCACTGCGACGACGCTGGTTGCAAGCTGGCGCCAACTCTTTACGTCGTAGACGGAAAACACAAGGTTGTTGACCACTGCGTTCGCACGCTTCACGCCGAGCAAAACGCGATAATCCAGTGCGCCAAGCACGGCGCAAGCAGTGACGGCGCGACGATGTACGTTACGATTAATCCTTGTTACGCTTGCGCGAAAATGATTGCGAGCGCGGGAATCAAGCGCCTCGTTTACAGCGACGAGTATTTTCACGACGACGAACTCGACAAGGAAGCGCTGGACTTGCTGCGGCAAGCGGGAGTAAGCGTTGAAGTATTCAAGAAGCGATAAACTAGAAGCAATAACTGAATGCCTTTAATCTTCGTTCAAGGTGGTTAGCAAATGAAAATCGTTATCAACGATGTTAAAACCGGGCACTCTTTCCAAAAAGAAGTGGACAAAAACAAGGAAGGATTATTCATAGGCAAGAAAATAGGCGCCGAGTTTGACGGTGGAATCGTTGGGCTCGAAGGCTACAAACTCGTAATTACTGGCGGCAGCGACAAAGATGGAACTCCAATGCGTGCCGACGTCGCGGGACAAAAAAAAGCGAGCGCGGTCATCGGCAGGGGTTGCGGCGCGCGTCGCCTCGCTAAAGGCGTGCGCGTAAAAAAGCGCGTTTGCGGCAACACCATCAGCGCGAACATAGTTCAAATCAACGCGAAAATAAAGGATTACGGCTCGAAGCCGCTAAGCGAACTTGGTTTCACGCCGAAGGTGAAAGAAAAGAAGGGCGGCGAAGCCGCTGGCGGCGCTGGCGAGAAAAAAGAAGAAAAGAAAAAGTAAGCGCGTAGCGTTTTACGCCGCGCGGCGTCTCGTTCTCGGTTTGGGCGGTAGCGTGATTTCGAGTACTGCCCAGTTACGTTTTCCTTTTAGAACGCATTCTCCGCCTAACAACTCGGCGTTTTCCCTTATCGTTTTTGCTCCAAATCCCGTGTCTTCGAAGAACATGCCTGCAGGCCAGTTGCTTTCGCCTTTCGTAGCTTGTTGTTCGGTTACGCCTATTCCGTTGTCTTCAATTTGAATTAGTGGTTTTCCTTCGTTAGTCAAGCTCATTTTTATTTTAATATTCTTTTTTTCTAACCCGGTTTCTCCTATGCCGAACTTTGCTTCTACTGCCTTCCTAGCGTTTTCAAGTCCGTCGAAAACCATTTGGTAAAACAAGGCAGCGTCTGTTTTGATGAAGCGAGCGCTTTCGTCTACTTCAACTTTTGGTTTCACGAAGCGAATTACTTGAATCGCTTCAGCCGCTTGTTGAAGCAGTTCTCGCGCATCAACCCGCCCGCGCAGAACTGGTTTTTTGGCTAGTCTGCGCGCGAAAGCGGTCGCGCAAAGTTCGTTGTGTCTAAGCGCTACAAGTGCGTTTGGCTTGACTTTTTCGAAATGTGTCGCGGCTTTTGATATTGTAAGAAGCTCTATAGCACCTACTGCTAATTCGCCGTGGTGTTGGAGCATATGCCCGCTATACGCCGTCATTTCTTTTTCGTGCATTAATGCTTTAAGGGTAGGCAATACTAGGCTTTTCTGTCGCAAGTATCCTTTTTTACCTTTCGCACGGTAGAGTTGGTGCGCTCTATGAGTGTGCTCGTCACCTGCAGCTTTCGCTTTTTGAAGCGCCAAGCGGGCTTCACGTGTTTCTCTAGCTACTTTCAACCAGTTTCTTGCTAAAGCGAATCTCGACGCAGTAAGTGCTGCAGTAAGTGCGGGCATGCTTTAAACTAGGCGCCTGGTTCCTTATTATTTGTTCGCTTAAACGAAGTTACGCGGCAGTTTATTCTTTGACGGTAATGCTGCCGAACTTGCCGAGCGTTAGTTGCGGTTTGTCCTGCCAAGTGTTAACGTAACCGTTGGAAATCATTACAGTGCAGCCTTCGCTGACTTTGTCTATGTTTTCGTTCCACAAAACGAGAGTAATCGTGCCGGTATCGTCGCGCAGAGTAGCGTTCGCGACTCGCAGGATTCGCCCGTTCTTGTTTATTTCGCGTGGCGCTTCCACGCCGACGACTTCCGCTTCAAGGTCAACCTTGGTAGTTCCAGGGGCTAGTTCACTGATTTTCATTTTGTCTTTCCCACCTTCTTGCTTTAAAGGCCTCGAGACGAAAAACGCCGACTCCAAATCGAGTTTAATCGAAAAGCGAGTTGTTTTTATTTCGCTGAAGCGTTCTTTAATAAAACTGGTTTTAGTTAAAAAGCGTTTCTATGCCGCGCTTCCAATGCTTTTTGTTTTTTGAAAAAACGGATTGAGCAAATAGCAAAGCGTTTGAAGGTGGTTGAAATGACGGTTTCAATGAAGGATTTGCTGCGGCAACTCAGCGAACTACAAGCGCCGACTGGCGACGAGGAAGAAGTCGCTTCGTTCATGGAAAAACACTTGCGCGCCGCTGGCTTTGACGTGCGGCGCGACGTCCTCGGCAACGTGATTGCACGAAAGGGGAGTGGCGGCAAGAAAATAATGATTGCGGCGCACATGGATGAAATCAGCGTTGCAGTTACTAGCGTCACTAAAGACGGTTTCATCAAATTCGCAAAAATAGGCGGGATTTACGACGGAGTTTTAGGCGGCGCGCGAGTCACGCTGCACGCGAAGCAAAAGATTTTGGGAGTCATTGGAATGAAGCCGCCGCACTTGATGAAGGAAGAAGAAGCGAAGAAACTCCAGGAAACCGAAGCGTTGTTCATCGACGTCGGAGCGAAAAATAAGCAAGACGCGGAGAAACTCGGGATTCGCCCGGGCGTTCAAATCACTTTTGCGAGTAAGTTCGCCGAGCTTGAAGGCGGTTTAGTCGTTGGCAAAGCGTTTGACGACCGCTCGGGTTGCGCGGTGCTCCTAAAACTCGCAGAAATGGAGGTGCCGAAAGAAGTTACGCTCTTCCTCGTTGGCACTGTGCGCGAAGAAACAGGGTTGTGGGGCGCTGGCACTAGTGCTTTCGGCATAGAGCCAGACTTCGCAGTCGCCCTCGATGTTTGCTTAGGCGGCGGCACTCCAGATGTTCCAGAAGACAGCATTCCAGTAAAACTCGGCGGAGGCCCAGCAATCAGCGTCATCGAGGCAGGCGGCCGCGGACTCATCATGTCGCGCAAACTAGTCGACTTCATTGAAGGCGTGGCGCGAAAAAACAAGATTCCGCACCAATTCGAAGTGAGCGACCGCGGCGCGACTGACGCGTCGCGCATGCAGTACGTTCGCGCAGGCGTTCTCGCGGCGAGCATTGGGATTCCTTCGCGTTACATTCACTCGCAAAACGAGGTAATCGCGCTCTCCGACTTAGACGCGACTGCAAAGCTGCTTAAGGCGCTCGTAAGCGAATTTCCGAATTACAAATGAAGCAAAAACTCTTGGACTCGCCTGGCTTTCGGAAACCGTTCGGCGAGCGCTTTCACTAGTTTGTCCACCGCCTTTGGATCGTTGCCGCTCACAGTGTACTCCGGCCGCCCTCTTCGAGGCAATCCTAAAAACCCAAGTCTCGGCGTTCGCACGTTTAACGTGCTCGCTTCCACTCCGTCGCCTCGTTTTACGCTCTCGCCGGTTTCGATTATTATGATTCCGCCTCCAGATTTTTCGCCTACTCCCCACCGCGGTTTGCTGCTTCTAATCTTAGCGTTTGGAAAAACTTTTTTCGCGAGAGTTAAAACGTTCGCGTGAAACGCGCCTGGCCTGAACACGTTGTTGTTTTAAACTTTCTTGCCTTTAAACTCTTGTGTTTGAGAAGCGTCTTTCGAGACTCCAACGTAAACTGCGCGCGTTACGCATAGACTTGCTAGTGCTTGGAGCGCGCGAGCGAAGTGATGCAAACGTTTTTTATTACGCCGGCGACGACTCGTATCCCGCGTTGTTTTTCGTGACGCCCAGCGAAGCAAAGTTGTTGTCAACCGCAAGCGAACCACTAAACAGCAGCGTTGAATTCGAGGCGTTGATTGACGGCGGAAAGCAATTCGCCGCCGCGCTCAAGCAATTCAAACCGCGCAGCGTCGCCGTCGACGCGGCGAGTGACTACGCCGCGCTATTGTTGTTCCGCTTTTTAAAGCAAGGTATTAAACCCAAGAATTTTGCAAAGGAACTCGGCGAGTTGCGCTTGTTTAAAGACGCAAGCGAACAGCGAGCGATTCGCGAGGCGCAGCGCTTGACGAAACACTGCGTTTCGAAAGTTCTCGAGCGAGGGGTTTACGGGAAAACAGAACACCAAGTCGCTGGCTTGCTCGAGGCGAAAGCGCGCGAACTCGGCGCAGCACTGGCGGCGTTTCCACCAATAATCGTTTCGGGCGAGCGAACCGCGATTCCCCACGCCGAACCGAGTAACAAATTAATTCGAAAAGGCGACGTGGTTTTAATCGACGTTGGTTGCAAGCAACGCGGTTACTGCAGTGATTATTCGACGACGATTTACGACGGCGGCGATGAACGCAAGACGGATGCGCTGGAAGCAGTCAAGGAAGCGCGAACGGAAGCGTTGAAGAAAGCAAAACCAGGCGTTAAAGGAAGCGCGTTAGCGCAAATCGCGTTGCATGTTCTAGCGGACTACGGATTAGAAAAAACTTCTTTCAAAAAAGCTGGACTTAGTGTAGGGCACTTCGTGGGACTAGAAGTGCATGAAGGACCAAAACTCGAGCGAACCACGCTGCAGCGCGGAATGGTTTTCGCGCTCGAGCCAGGCGTTTACGAAAAAAAATCGTTCGGCTGCCGTTTTGAAGACGTGGCTTTCCTTTAAAGGCGAATTCGGTGAAGAAACCAGCGAAACGCGAGGGCTGGGTCGTCAAGCGCGAGCGCCCTGAAGAAAAAACGAGCGCCATCGAATTTTACGAGGCGGGCGGCGAAGCGATTCGCTACTCGCAAAGCCGAGTGATGCAGCGAATCCAGCGCCAGCTTACGCTTCGCGCGTTGCTTTACGCTGGTTTTTCCGAAGGAGCGCGCTTGCTCGACGCTGGCTGCGGCAATGGTTACTGCGCGGTCGTCGCGAAGCAAGCTGGTTACGCCGTCAAAGCATTCGACTTGTCGCCGACAATGGTTGAACTAGCTCGCCGTGCTGGAGTTGACGCGCGCGTCGGCGACTTGCGGCGCATTCCGTTTCCGTCGCGTTCGTTCGACGGCGTTTTTTCGGTTAGCGCGCTGCAGTGGCTGAAAACGAAGGAAGACTTGGCGAAAGCCGCTAAAGAGTTTTACCGCGTTTTGCGTAAAAACGGCAGCGCAGTCGTGCAGTGGTTTCCAAAAAGCGAGGAAGAAATGCTTGCCGCGTGCCGTGCGTTCAAGCACGCTGGCTTTGAAGTCACGCTTCGAGTCGAAAACCCTGAAAATGCGCGCAAGCGCCGCGTTTTCTTGTTGTGTGACAAGCGTTGAATTCCATTTAAGAACACGCTTCAAAAACAGGTTTTAAAAGCATCGCACTCCCAATAATACGCGCGATAGCCAAGCCCTAATTTTTGGTTGCAACAAAACTTTTTTAGTGTTGAAAGGTGGTTTAAAAATGCCTGAAGATTCAGAAGAAAAAACCGTTGAAAGCGAGGAACAAGAAGTCAGCGAACTCGAGGAAGAAGCGCTTCGCTTGCCTTTTCCGAACGCTCGCGTGGTCAAGATTATCCGCGATAATCTCAAGCGCGAACACCAAATAAAGCGCGAAGTGAAAATAGAAGCTAATAAACTCTTAGGCGAGATTCTTGCGGACATCGCGCAAAGCATGGACAACGAAGAGTATTTTACTCTTAGCATCGAGCATTTTCACGCCGCTTCGCGAAAGTACCGCGAAATCGCGCTGAACCAAAAGCGCATTCGCCGCATCCAAAAAATCCTTGAAAAACAGCGAGCGGAATTAGACGAAATAATTGAAGAAATAAACCTTGAAAACCCGCCACTACTAAACGAGTGAGAAAGTGCCAGACGAAGAAAATCCTTCTTTACACCGCATTCACGCGTCCCGCGACGACGAAAAAGACGAAGAAGGACTCGCGGCATTGCAGCGGCAACGCGACGCGTTAAACAGACAGGCAAGCAAACTCGCGGCGATAAACAAAGAGCAAATCGCGAAATACAAAGAGTGTATTGCGGAAGCGAGCGCGGCGCGCAAGAAGCGCGACGCTGAGAACGCAATAGTCAAGCAACTCGCGGGCGAGAAAAAGAAAATCGACGGCGAGATTATTGGTGCAAAGCAAGCGCTCGCGGTGGCGCGTAAAAACTTGCGTGAAATGAAGGGCTTCGTGGAAAACCCAGAGCGAATTCAAGAAGAGATTGAACGCCTAGAATGGCTTCAACAAACTGAAGCGCGTGGCGCGCGAGAAGAACGCGAACTCGGCAGGCGCATTACCGAACTCAAGGCACGGCTCCCCCGCAGCGCACAAGCAATTGCCGCGCTTAACGAGTTGCGCGAAACTCGAGCGCGCCTTGCGGCGTTAGTCGACAAATCGCGTTTACTCGGCGCAAAGATTCGCGAGCATGCGGCGGCGAGCGATGAACACCACGCGGCTTTCGTTAAAGCGATGGAGCGCGCTCAGCGCTTGAGCGAAAAACTGTCGCAACAGTTTGCCGCACTCAACGAAGCACGCGCGAAGGCCGACGCGCACCACAAGCAACTCGTTGAAGCGAGGCGTGCGGCGCGTGCAAGCGAGGAAGACGAGGCGGCGCGAGAACTCGCTGCGCGCAGGGCGCGCGAGCGGAAAGCGCGCAGCGCATTGAGCGAGCGCGCGAAGCGTTTGTTTGAAGAGTTCAAGAAAGGCAAGAAACTATCGATGGAAGAATTGCTTGTGTTGCAAGAAGCAGGCGTTGTTTGAACGCTGCTGGAAGCAGCTTTTCAAGTTCCTTCTTGCCAACTGGCTAGGTACTTTTCTTGTTCAGGCGTCAGCTTGTCGATGCGCAAGCCGTAACTTGAAAGCTTCAACTGCGCAACGCGGTAGTCGATTTCTTTTGGAACTTCGTGGACTTTGACGGTAATCTTGCCTTTGTTGCGTACGAGCCATTCGCTTACAAGCGCCTGATTTGCGAAACTAGTGTCCATCACCGCGGGCGGGTGTCCTTCCGCACACGCTAAGTTGACGAGCCTGCCTTGAGCGAGAAGAATCACGCGCTTGCCGTTTGCAAGCGTGTATTCCTCTACTTCAGGCAGAATTGTGCTCTTCTTCTTTGCCATTTTCTCGAGTTGCTTGACGTTGATTTCTACGTCGAAGTGTCCAGTGTTAGCAAGTATCGCGCCGTCTTTGAGGAGTGAAAAATGGCGTTCGTCGATTACGTTAATGTCGCCCGTGGCTGTAACGAAAACATCTCCAATTCTGGCCGCGTCTTTCATCGGCATTACTCGAAATCCCGCCATGCTTGCTTCAAGCGCTTTCATTGCGTCGACTTCGGTGACTACGACGTTTGCGCCCATTCCGCGAGCGCGTTCAGCGAGTCCGCGGCCGCAATGCCCGTAGCCGGCGACGACGAAAGTTTTGCCAGCGAGGAGAATGTTCGTCGCGCGAATTATTCCGTCAATCGTGGATTGCCCAGTGCCGCGAATGTTGTCTAAAAGGCGCTTCGTTGGAGTGTCGTTGACTGCGACGACGGGGTAACGCAGCGCGCCGTCTTTCGCCATCGCCTTAAGCCGAATCACGCCCGTCGTGGTTTCTTCTTGTCCTCCGATGATTCCCGAAATCAGTTCCGTTCGCTTCGCGTGCACCGTGCTAATCAAATCAGCGCCATCGTCGAGAGTAATGTGTGGGTGGAAGTCGAGAACTCGGTTGACGCACCAGTAATATTCTTTTTGCGTGATGCCGCGCCAAGCGAAAACCGAAACGCCGTTTCGCGCGAGCGCCGCCGCGACGTCGTCTTGCGTGCTTAATGGGTTCGAGCCGCACAACGCTACGCTTGCGCCTCCCGATTTAAGGACTTCCATTAAAACAGCGGTTTCTTTGGTTACGTGCAGGCAAGCCGCAATTCGAATTCCTTTCAGCGGTTTTTGCTTGGAAAAATGCTTTTTGATTTCAGCCAGCACGGGCATGTGTGCTCGCGCCCAATCGATTTTCTTTTTGCCTGGCGCCGCGAGCTTGACGTTTTTGACTTTGAATTCGGCTTTCAACACTAACCACCTTCGCTATTTTACGCGTTGCCATTCTTTAAGCGTTTCGCGCCGCTTTTCTCAAGGTTTAAAAACCAGTTTTAACTATAAACGCATGCTTTTTCAGCGAAACGCGTTGTATACGTCCATTTGTTTTGATTGCTTAAACCAGTTTGCTTTTTTTTCAGCGTAGTGGAGAAACGATGATAGTTTAGCTGCGCTGGTTGCCAGAATCGCAGGAGATTGCGATGACTCGCGAATTGATAGAGCGCGTGAAGCGCGCTGAAGAAAAAGCCGACGCGTTGTTGGCGGCGGCGAACGAGAAAGCTGCTAAACTAGTGGAACAAGCGGAGATTGAAGCTAAAACGCTTTTTGAAAAGCGGGCGAAAGCGATTTTCGCGAGTAGAGAAAAAACACTGGCGGATGCTGAAAAGGCTGGAAAAAAACAAGCGGAAGAATTTTTGAAAAATAGCGCTGGCGAGCGCAAAAAGCTTGAAGCGAGTTGGCGGCGCAACGCGCCGCGTGCCGCAGCG
>JAVYMB010000003.1:15714-22575 GCA_038740145.1 Candidatus Norongarragalinales archaeon
TTTAAAACATTGAATTAACGCGGGATTTTCTCGTGGGGAAGGTAAAGTTCAAGAAACTCGTTCTCGTGTCAACCGAGCGGCACCGAGAAGTAGTAATGCGTTCCCTGCAGGAACTCGGAGTAGTGCACATTCAACCGAGCGAGGAACCCAAGCCGTTGAGCGAGGAACGCGAAGCGCATTTGAGGCAGTTGTTGTCTCATTTGAATCACTGCATATCGTTCTACCGCCGCTTCGCACCGTTTAAGCGCGACCCAATCGAAATGTTCGCCGAGCTAGACCGCCGCACGCCTTTAAGCGAAGAAAAGAAGTGCGTTTTCCGCGAGGAAGTCCTAGCGAATCTACCAAAGATTTACGAAGAGTGCCAAAAGGAGGATGCGAAACTTTGCGAGTTCGCGAACCGCGAGCAAGCTCTTGCCGACTTGAAGGAAAAACTCAAGCCGTTCGCGCAATGGCAAGTGGACTCGGCGAGCACGCGCGGCACGCGCGAGACAAGCGCTGGACTATACGAATTCAAGAAGAAAGATTTTGCTTCTTTTGTTAAACTCGCGAAGCACTCTGCCGCAACCGTAGTGTGGGAAAAAAAAGCGAGCGTTATAGCGCTCGTCGTGTCTTTGAAGGGATTTGAAGGTGAAGCAAGCGAGTTTAATGCGGTTGCCACCGCGTTGCCTGACGCACTGGCTTCGTTTGGATTCGAGGGCTCGCCCGCGGAAGTGCTCGCACGCGTAGAGGAAGAGCGCGCCTCGCTCGCTGCCGCGCGCAAAGAATTCGAAGCGCAAGAGAAGGAGAAAGCGCTTTCCTTGCTTCCCAAACTAGAAGCGGCGTTTGACTCCGTGTTGAGTGACGAGCGGCGGCTGCACGCCTCCAGACACTTGTTCATCTCAAGACACTCTTTTGCCCTGACCGCGTGGGTTCCGGCGCGCGATGCGGCGCGCGTGGAGGACGCGGTTAAGCGCGCTTGCGGAGGAGAGTGCGCGATCGTATTTGAAGAGCCGGACGCGGCGAAAGGCGATAATCCGCCGCTTTTGCTTAAAAACAACGCGTTGTTCAAGCCGTTTGAAGGAATAACGCTTGGCTTCGGCATTCCGTCGTATTTCGAAAGCGACCCCACGCCTTTTCTCGCACCATTCTTTTTTTTGTTTACTGGCTTGTGCTTGACAGACGCTGGTTACGGCGTTGTCCTCGTAGTTGCTTCCGCGTTGCTTTGGAAGCGTTACAAGCAGTTGCGCGGCTTTTTCGCTCTACTCGTTTTAATCGGAATTTCAACGATTGTTTGCGGCGCGCTCATCGGCGGATGGTTCGGTGGTCTAGTGCCGCTGCCTTTGTTGTGGTTTGACTCGATGAAAAACCCTGTTTCGTTCCTTATTCTTTCGTTCGTGCTTGGCTTTGTTCACCTCGTTTGGGGTCTCGTCGCAGAGTTTTACGACGCGTTGCGCTCGCGAGATTTCGTGCACGCGTTTGCAGACGTTTTCCTTTGGATTAGCTTGCTTTTGAGCGTTTTCGCTTTCGCGCTGGTGGCGATGGGTATTGCGCCGAAGTCGTTAGAATCAGTAATCACTTATTGGGTTGGCGGCAGCGCGCTCGGGCTAGTGCTGACTCAAGGTAGGCATAAAAAAAACCCGGCGATGAAACTTTTTTCAGGCATAGTGAGCTTGTACGGCTTAGTCGGCTATTTTAGCGACGTCATGAGTTACTCGCGCTTGCTAGCGCTAGGTTTGTCTACCGGCGTGGTCGCCATGATTGTCAACGAACTCGCGAAAATAGGTTTGAATATGGGGTTTGGACCGTTCGGGCTCGTCGTCGCAGCCGGTATCTTAATAATCGGGCACGCGTTCAACCTCGTATTAAACTTGCTTGGCGCTTACATTCACTCGATGCGTTTGCAGTATGTTGAATTCTTTTCAAAATTCTTATCTGGCGGCGGAGTGCGTTACGAGCCTTTGCGGCTAGGCAATGTTTACACGAAGCCGCTTCCCAGCGGCGTTTTCGTTAAATCGGAGGATTGAAGACGGCGAATATTGTTTCGCGTTCCTTTCAACAAGCAAGTGACGTGAACAAGTAGGAAGGAAAGGGAGGGGATGAAGCGAAATGGATTTGGGAATGATTTTGGCGGTTACGGGCGCGGCGGTGGCCGTAATCGTTCCTGGAATTGGTTCCGCGTTCGGCGTGCGTATGGTTGGTGAAGCGTGCGCTGGCGTCGTGGCAGAGGATCCCGACAAGTTCGGCAAACTCTTGATTTTGCAGGCTTTGCCTGGCACTCAAGGAATTTACGGTTTGCTAGTAGCGTTCCTCGTAATCATGAAGCTCGGTTTGCTTGGCGGCGAGGCGGTTGTCGTATCGAACGTGGTTGGAGTGCAACTCTTGTTAGCGTGTCTTCCAATAGCGATCGTGGGCTTGCTTAGCGCGATTTACCAAGCGAAAGTCGCTTTGAGCTCGGTTGCGATCGTTTCAAAGCGGCCTGAGGAAATGGGTAAAGCCATCATAATGCCCGCGATGGTTGAAACGTATGCCGTGCTATCGCTTTTGGCGTCGATTCTCCTAGTAAACGGAGTGAAGGTAGCATAAAAGCAAGGTTCGGCGTTTGTTGAGTCTTTTTTACCTTTTTAGTTTTTTGAAGGATAACGGCGAAAAAAGAGGCGGCGCAAAACGGAAACCGAGTTGAAGAAAAGCGAAAGTCACGCAAAACAAGTTAAAGAGTTGGTGCTTGTTGCACGGAATTGAACGCGTGGAAAAAGCGATTATCGCGCAAGCCGAGCGCAAGGCCGCTGAAATAGTCGCGGAAGCCCAGCGTCGGGCAGGCGAAATACTAGCCAAAAGCGACGAGGAAGCGAATGCACTTGAACGCAAGACGCTAGGCGAAGCGGAGCGGCAGGCGGAACTAGTGCGTGAAAGAGCGTTAGCGGACGCGCGAATGCAGGCGTCGAATGAACTCGTCGCCGCTAAGAATAAGGCGTTTGACGCTGTTTTTGAAGTCGCGCTAGCGCAACTCGTTTCGTGGAAGAAAAAAAAACCAAATGATTATCGCCGTTGGGTTTCAAAACTTGTTGCGAAGGCAGCACGCGGGAAAAGCGGCGTTGAACTCGTTTTTGCTAGCGACGACGCCAAACTATTCAAGGCAGTGCAGCCGTTATCTAAATTCAAAACTGTTTTTTCCAACGACTTGTCTGGCGGCGTAATCGTGCGCTTGCCGGGCGAAAACGTGGAAGTAGACGAGTCGTTTGAGCAGAAAATCGCGAATGCGCGAGTCGCGTCTGCAGTTGAAGTGGCGCGCGTTTTGTTCGGCGGAAAAAAGAAAACAAAAAAGAAAGAAGAGAAGTAAAATGCGCTGGGTTGACGCTGTTGGCTTTTGAAGCCGTTAACGAGGGTGTTTTCCACGGTTTTTATTGAGCTCGTTTGCATCGGCGCTGGTGCAGCAGCTGTAGCGAAAGCTGGAAGCGTGATTCGCGAGACGTGGCGCGATGCGTCGGCTTACGCGCGCGCGAGTGGAATTGTTTACGGCTCATGGAACAAACTTTTCTCCAAAGAAAAAATCAACGACTTGAAAAATGCGCTTACCGTAGAGGAAGTCGCGCGTGTTTGCGCTGAAGCTGGTTACGTTGAATTACCGCAGGGACCCGCATCAATCAGTGATTACGAGCGAGGCGTAGAACTGCATTTGCGAAACCACTTCGCTCCGCTTTTCGCTGCAGTGGAAGACAAGCGCTTCGTTTCATTCGTGAAAGCGAAGCATGACTACGCTAACGCCGCATTGTTCTTCAAAGCGCGGTTGGCTGCGTCAAGCGGCGCGAGCGCAAGAAAACCTATGTTCTCGGTTCTCGGCAGCATTGATTTTGATTCTTTGTGGAACGCGCCGTTCGCTTCACTTGGCGACTATGCTTCTTCGCCAGTACTTCCTCTACCGATGCGCACCGCTGCGCAACGCGCGCTTAAAATCGTTTCTGAATTTGATCCGCGGAATTCTCGAACTTCCGCTGGCTCCAACGTGTTCGGGCTTGAAATGCAGAAAGCATTGTTTAACGACCTACTCTTTCAATCTAGAGGCAGCGCTTTCTTCAGTACCGTGTTGTCTCACGAAGTAGACTTAGTCAACTTGCGCTTGCTGTTCAAAAGCAACTTGCTTGGAGACGCTCGCCTTCTCGACGAAGGATTCGTAAATGGTGGAACGATTTCTTTGGCGAAACTCAAGGCTTTGCACGGAAAAACGCTTCGCGAAATCGTTGCTGCACTCCGAGGCGAACTCGTTGAACGAGCAGCCAAGCGCGGGCTGGAAGAGTTCGAGCGAACTGGTTTTTGGTCTTCGTTCGACAAAGCGTGTGAAGAAGATTTTCTCGCGTTCTTACGTCATTTCGCAAGCATGTGCGGCGCTGGACCTGAACTCGTTTACTATTACTATTCGTTGAAGTCGAACGAAGCTGAAAACATTCTTAAAATCTTGAAGGCGAGCAAGCTCGGCGCTGGACGTGAAGTAATGGATTTAGTAGTCGTAACCTCATGAAGATTGCATTGAACTCTTAGTGTTTAGAGTTGATTGTTGTTGGTTGAATACGAAATAGCTGTCGTGGGCCCAAAAGAAATATGCTTTGGCTTCAAGGCAGCCGGCGTTTCTCGCGTCATTGAAGTTGCGGATGCCGCGCAAGCGTTGCACGCAATTGAAAAACTCGTGGCGGACGCTGGCGTCGGGCTAATCATCGTCGGTGAAAGCGTTGCAAGCGAAAGCCTCGACTTCATTGCGGACGTTTCGCAAAACCGCTTCCTGCCCGCGATAGCGGTGATTCAAGATTCAGTGCAAGCGCGTAAGTTGAGCGCGCGAGTCATAAGTGCGACTATCGAGCGTGCAACAGGAATCAGTTTTTTGACTGAGAAGTGAGTTTTGCGGCAGTATTTATTGTTTTAAATTAAGAGGTGTTTGGCTCTTGGGAAAAATAACGAAGATTTCTGGTCCCGTAGTTATCGCTGACGGCATGAAAGGCGCCATGATGTACGAACTCGTTCGCGTGGGCAACGAGCAGTTGCTAGGCGAAATAATCGGGCTTGAAGGCGACAGCGCTACAATCCAAGTTTACGAAGAAACAGGCGGCGTCGCGGTCGACGAACCAGTTAAAGGCACGGGGCGAGCGTTAAGCGTTTTGCTAGGTCCTGGCTTACTTACTAGTATTTACGACGGAATACAACGCCCGCTTCCTGTTTTGAAGAAAAAGCAAGGCGACTGGATTAAGCGCGGCTTGAGCGCCGACGCTTTCGACTTGAAGAAAAAGTGGGATTTCAAGGCTACGTCCAAGAAAGGCGATCGAGTTGTTGGCGGCGATGTGCTCGGCACGGTGCAAGAAACAAGCGTGATTGAACACCGCGTGCTTGTTCCGCCGAACGTGAAAGGCGTAATCGAGTCGATTTCAAGCGGACCGCGCGCCGCAATGGATGTAGTCGCCGTAGTCAAAGAAATTGAAAGCGGCAAGAAGCGGGAATTGACGCTCGCGCAGTGGTGGCCTGCGCGCACTCCGCGTCCAGTGAAAGCGAAACTTCTTCCCAACATTCCATTGGTGACAGGACAGCGAGTCATTGATTTTTTGTTTCCCCTCGCTAAAGGCGGCACGGCGAGCGTTCCCGGGCCTTTCGGTTCCGGCAAAACAGTGGTTCAACACCAGTTGGCGAAGTGGAGCGACACGCAAATCGTTTTATTCATCGGCTGTGGCGAGCGAGGCAACGAAATGACTGACGTGCTCTCCGAGTTTCCGAAGTTGGAAGATCCTCACACGGGAAAACCGTTGATGGAGCGCACGGTGCTCATCGCGAACACTAGCGACATGCCAGTAGCTGCGCGAGAAGCAAGCATTTACACCGGAATCACGATAGCGGAATACTATCGCGACATGGGTTACGACGTCGCGTTAATGGCTGACTCGACGAGTCGCTGGGCTGAAGCGCTGCGTGAAATTTCTGGGCGATTGCAGGAAATGCCGAGCGAGGAAGGCTATCCCGCATACCTCGCTTCAAGCCTTGCGGCTTTTTACGAGCGTGCCGGCCGCGCGGAAGTTCTTGGAAGTGGAAAGCGCGTAGGAAGTGTGAGCATAATCGGAGCAGTTTCGCCTCCAGGCGGCGATTTTTCAGAGCCAGTAACGCAAAACACGCTGCGCATCACGAAAGTTTTTTGGGGGCTTAGCGCTAGGCTCGCTTATGCGCGCCACTTTCCCGCCATTGACTGGCTTCAGAGTTACTCGCTTTACGCTGATTCGTTGAGTGCTTGGCTCAAGGAAAATATTGGAAGCGATTTTCTCGAACTGCGCACGAAAGCGCTGACTCTTTTACAGAAGGAAGCAGAGTTGGAGGAAATCGTGCGCCTAGTAGGCGCGGAAGCATTGCCCGCAAAGGACAAGCTCGTGCTCGACGTTGCCCGCATGGTTCGCGAGGACTTCTTGCAGCAAAACGCTTTCGACGAAGTCGATTCATACACTTCCTTGCGCAAGCAGTACGCAATGTTGCGCACGATAATTTCTTTTTACGAAGAGGCGCTCGCCTTGCTTTCGGCAGGCGCGTCTTACGAGCGCGTTCGCTCGCTCAGCGTTTGCAACTTTATTCCTAAAGCGAAGTTCGTCGGTGAAAAACAACTCGCGAAGTTCGACGAAGAACTCGCGGCGCTCGCAAAAGAAGCGAAGGCATTGCGCAGCGAAGCCGAGGCGGCGGCGCGCGCCGCCGTTCAAGCAACGGAGAAAAAATGATTTAAACTAGGCCTTTGGTTTTCGTTTTTTTGGTTTCGCGTTTGAATTGCAAGGTGATTTGAAGATGGGGGGCGTTGTCTACAAAACGGTTTCCGAAGTCGCGGGCGCGTTAATGCTTCTTGAGAACGTTCAAGGCGTCAAGTACGGCGAA
>JAVYMB010000004.1:0-18284 GCA_038740145.1 Candidatus Norongarragalinales archaeon
AGAAAGGGTTTTTTAGACGCGATTCTCGCCGCGTTCGTCGGAAGCAAAAGAGAGAAAAAGCAACGCACGTTTACTCGCGCTGAAGTCGCTAGACACCTTCAAAAAATTTGCCGCGAACGCAAAACACTTTTGTTTCTCGACGAAGCGCACCTCGAACGCAATTCCGAAATGTTTATGGAATTAAAGTACTTGCTCGATGAAATCCCCAACTTGCGCGCCGTAATTTGCGCTCTCGACAAGGAAAGTTTTCCGGATTCGCTCTTGCAATTAATCGGTGAAGCAAACATTTTTCAACGCAAGAATTTCACGGAAAAAGAAATGCGGCAAATAATTGAACACCGAATTCGCGCTGTCGGCGGCAAGGGCACCGCGCCTTTTCCCGAAGCATTCCTAAAAGAAGTATTGCATAACGAGCGAATGTTGCTTTCGCCGCGATACGTATTCGACGAACTCAACAATTTTCTCGCAGCGTTAGCCCTCGGAAAAAGCAAGTGGCGCGGCGCAGCCGAGTACGCCGGAGACGCCATCATTCAAGCCGCAATTGAAGACGCGATTGCTTCGAAACGAAGCTTGGTCAGTGAAAGCAGCGGCAGAGAACCCGAGGTCGAGGAAACGAGTCGCGAAGCGGAAGCAAGAGAAAAAAAGCAAGCGTTGACGACCAGCCACGCGGACTGGTGGGTTTTGTTGTCGCCAAGCCAAAAACAAGTGCTTGAACTCCTAATTCGCAATCCAGACGGGTTGACGTTGGCAGACATTAAGCGCGAGACTGCTCTCGCGGAAAACACTGCTTTCAACGCGCTTTACCAGCTTCGCGGTGACGACGAAGCGGAAAAGCGGCGAAAGCCAAGCGTTCCTTGGCCGCTCGTAAGCGTGGAAAGCAAGTCAGTGGGCGGGCGAAAGAAGAACGTTTACCGAGTCGATGAAAAAATCAAGAATTTGTTTACGCTTCATTGAAAAAAGAGGTGAAAAAATGGTTGTTGGAAGAATGCCTGTTTGGCGCGTGTTTGCAGAACTCGGACGCAGCGAAAAGGCGTATAAACTGGAAGCGCGTGGCGACGAAGTCGTGATCTGCGTTGATCCATTAGGCTAACGGCTCAAAGGGTTTGAAGGAAAAAACAACGAAAAGAAAAAAGGCGAGTGAAGTGGCTCTAAGAACGCTGTCGTTGTGGGACCTCGACAAATTGATTCGCAGTGCTGGTGCGGAGCGAGTGGACGAGAAAGCAAGCCGCAAGCTCGGCGAAATCCTTGAAGACGAAGCGAACACCATAATCGAGCGCGCGCGTGTGTACGCTAAGCACGCTGGGCGTTCTTTCATTACGCGCAACGACATAATGCTTGCGGCGCAACACTCGCACGCTTAAAAGAAAAAAACAAGAAAAATTGAAAAATTCGTGTTAACGACGCGTTCCTGGTTGGAAGCAAGCGGTTTGCGGTGGGTCACGAATTCTGGAAAAACCGTTTGCGCAACCAAGGAGTCGTTGAATAGTTGGGAACGCCGCGATATATGCACCGTCTCTGCGGCGCTTCCCGACTCTAATTTTTCGCTAAATCAACTAAAAACAAGGTTTTTTCAAGGAGTTTACGCAACTTGCTTATCTAAAAGCCTAAATAGGCAGGTTTTCAAAAACAAAAACAATAAAAACCACTAAGCAATTTAGGTATAAACAAAGTATTACGTGGCTAGTTGTCTATTGTTTTAAAGTTAAAGTTGATTTGCGTGGTTGAACTAGTTATTTTCAAAGTACCTAACGGCACGAAAAGCGTTCTCAAGGAACTCGCTGCGAAGCGCGGATTTATGGGGCTCAGTGATTTTCTTCGCGATTTGGTGCGCCGCGAACTTCAAAACGAGCGGAACGAACGCAAGGCAACCGAGGAAACAGCAAACCAAAAAACACCACAAGCACCGTAAGAGGCTTTTACAAGGCTTCGCTTGCCTTGCTTAGGTTGAGCGACGAAGGTTTAGTAAAACTCGGTTGTTTTGAAGTAGCTAGCTTAGTATTGTTCGGCGCAGTGTTTTACGCTAATCAAACTTTGTGGGTTTCGCCTAAGCGTGGAACGACGACGTCAATGCGGCGCTTCGCCTTGTGCGCCCATTCGCGCAACGCGTCAGCGAAAGCCTCGGTTTTTTCTTCTTCTCCGTGAACCACGAATACTTTGCGTAATCCGCGAATGTTTTTCGCGAACTCGAGCAAGTCGCGGTGGTCGCAGTGCCCGCTGAACCGCGCTTCGTCTACTTGCATGTTTATCGGCACGCGTTCGTCGTCAATCACTAATTCGTCCGCACCTTCGAGTAGTTCGCGTCCGCGCGTTCCTTTAGCTTGAAAGCCGACGAGCACGATTTTGTTTTTCGGGTCTCCGCCGAGGGCTTTAATGTAAGTGAGAATTGGTCCTCCGTTAAGCATTCCGCTCGTGGCGAGAATTACTGCTGGTCCTCCGTTGATTACGTCGCTCCTGTCTTTTTTTTCAGGGTACGCGTACAGCTCGCTGTTGAATGGATCGTCTTCACTCGTAAGAATGCGGCGCTGGACTTCTCGCTTCAAGTAAATCGCGTTGTGACGGTAAATTCGGAGTGCTTTCTTTATCATTCCGTCGAGGTAGATTGGCGCTTTAGGAATTCCCCCGCTGCGCATGTAATTCTCGATAGTAAACAATATTTCTTGTCCGCGTCCAATCGCAAAAGTCGGAATCAAAACTTTGCCGCCGCGGCGCAGTGTGTCGCGAATCGAATTCGCGAGGTAAGCGCCAGCCTCTTTGAGTGATGGAAGCGAATCACTCGGCGCTCCGTAAGTACTTTCGATTATTAACGCTTCTGCCGCGAGCCCCGTTTTCGCGCCGTCGAGCAAGCGCGTAGGGCGAGTGTTTAAGTCTCCAGTATAAAGCACGCGCTTAGAATCGTTTACTTCGACGAGCGCGCTACCCAAAATGTGTCCCGCGTCGTAAAGCGTAAACACGCTGGTGCGCTCGCCGTACTCAAGCATCTGTGTACTCGCGAGAAAGCTAGCTACGTCGCGCTCGCCGAAAGCGGCTTCGCCTTCGTTGATGCGGAGATAGTCAGCTAAAAGAAGTTGCGTCAAGTCGCGAGTTGGCTTCGTCAAAACTACTTTTTTGCGGTAGCCTTCAGCAAACAAACCAGGGAGAAAACCACTGTGGTCTAAGTGCGCGTGGCTCAACGCCACGCAGTCGAGTTTGCGGATTACGCGTTGCTCGAGAATCGGCAAGAGTTCTTCTTCGTTTAATTTGATTCCACAGTCGAGGAGAACTCGCTTTTTTCCTTCGAGTAAGATGGCGCTGCGACCTACTTCTCGCGCCGCGCCTAGGAAACTAACTTCCACTAACCAATACGCCTTTTTTCTTCGTCTATTCTTCCAAAACGCTTGCGGGGCTGAGGCGCAAAAACGCGTTTCCGCGCGAAGCCGCGGCTTTGCGCCTTTCAACCGTTTAAACGCTTTTCGACGGTATTTTATTCGCCGCAAACTTAATAAATACGGGGTTTTAGTGGAAGCAGGTCGTACTTAAAGGTTGAAAGGAAATGGCTCTCGAGAGTATTCACGCTTTTTTGAAGCGCAAGCGCGACGACGGTGAAACGCGAAAGCGAAAGGAAGCGCCAGTCGAAGCCGGAGCGCTTAAAGCGCTTGGATTAAAGCCGCCAAAAACTTGCGAGGTTGCGTTGGGCGAAGAAAAGCGGCGCGTGGAAGAATTGGAAGCAGAGTTGGAACAAGCACGCATTCGCGAAGCTGTGTACAAGAAACTCATCGAACGTTATGCGGACGTGATTGAGGCAGGCGAGGAAAAAACGATTCCTGAACTGCGCGCGCTCATAAACCCTGAAGATGAAACGGTTCGTGAAACGAAGGCGCGCATTCTCGATGAGTTCCCTAAATACGATTTCGACAAGCACTTCTTGCGTTTCGCCGATAAAGCGTTCGAGTTTATCGCGAGCCTGCGTCCAGTTCATTCCGGAGTGCGAGTTAGTTATTGGCTTTCGCCGCGCGAAGTCATTGAACTCGGCGCAGCAGATGCTTTCGATAAAGCAGTGTTTCTCTGTTCATTGCTACGCGCTGGAGGAAACACGAGCGCGCGCGTGCGCGTCATCGAACTCGAAGGCGGAATTCAACACCCCGTCGTTGTTTTCGAGTTTCACGGACGCGTGTTTTTGTTCGACGCCGAAGCGAAGATTAGGCAGAGCGCGACGAGCGCAGAAGCATTGTTCGCGAAAGTTTGTTGCGGCGGCAAGCGCGCTACTCGCTTGCTTTACGAGTTCAACGACCAAAACTACGAGGAGTTTAACGGGGAAGCGTAATCGCGCGAAATTCAAAGTTTTTTCAATCGGGCTAAAAACTCTTCGTGAATGCGACGAGTGTCGCTCAAGTGTTCGCCTAGAGAGCGTTTGCCGCGAAGTAGAGACTCATGAATCGCGATTTCTTCGCGAATGTGTTTTTGCCACTCACTCATGAAACGGCGAAATTTGCGTTCGAGTTCGCGTTCGAGTTTTTTTTCCTTGCGGATAACTAGGCCGACGGCGGATTTTTGCTTCCTCGGCCGATTGGCTTTCTTTTTCAATGCAAACACCTCTCTTAAAGGCGTTAGCAAAACAAGGTTTTTATACCATCGCGCGAATAAATAAGGTTTCAACTTTCAATCTTGTTTTTAACGATTGTTTAAGGTTTTGGCGAGCGGCAATGGGCGTCGACGTCTCAAAGTCGAAATGCGTCTATTGCGGGGGTTGCGTCGCGGCTTGTCCTGCGGCGGCACTTACGTTGTTCGAGACGCGCGTCGAGTGCGACGAAGCAAAGTGTATTAACTGCGGGACGTGCGTTCGCGCGTGCCCAATGCGCGCAATTACTTTGAAAAATAAGGAGTAGTATAAGGAGTAAGCGATTTTATGGAGCGTGCTTTTGACGCTATAGTAATCGGAGCGGGGCCGGGGGGAACCGCGTTCGCGCGAGTAGCTGCGCAAAGCGGATTAAGCGTGCTCGTCCTCGATAAGCGAAAAGAAATCGGCTCTCCAGTTCGTTGCGGCGAAGGAATAGGCAAACACTGGCACGGCAAACTCAAGTTGCCGCTTCGCGGCGGCGCCGTCGCAGCAAAAATAGTTGGAGCAAAGTTGTTCGCGCCTAACGGCAAAAGCGTTGTCGTCAAAAACCCGCAGTCGAAGGGCTTCGTCCTCGAGCGAAAGATTTTCGATAAATACATGGCGATTGAAGCAGCGCGTGCGGGCGCGCGCATTCTCCCGAAAACCATTGCAACTGAATTAATAAGAGAAAATGGCAAAATCGCGGGCGTTAAAGCGCGGACTTTCGACGACGAAGTCGTCGAGTTTCGCGCACCGCTTTTAGTTAGCGCTGAAGGAATGGAAGCGAAAATCGCGCGGCAAGCTGGTTTTGCGGACGCTGTTGCCGGGCTTTACGACACTGACTCGTGCTTCGAGTACGAACTCGCAAACGTCGAGTGCGAACCTTTAATCGAGATCTGGTTTTCTAATATTTACGCAAAGCGCGGATACGTTTGGGTTTTTCCGAAGTCGCGCCACGTCGCAAACGTTGGAATCGGCGTGGGCGGCGCTACTGGTTTGAATCCAAAGGAACGCCTCGACAAATTCATCGCGGCGCATCCGGAGCGCTTCAAGAACGCCGAAATCGTTGAAGTGAAAGCGGGAAACATTTGGGTTGGACCGCCGCTAAAGGAATTCGTCCAAAACAATTTCATGGTTATTGGAACAGCCGCACATCAAGTCGACCCAATTCACGGTGGCGGAATGGCGCTTGCAATTGAAGCGGGAACAATCGCCGCCGAAGTCGCTGCGAAAGCCGCGCGCACAAAAGATTTTTCAAAACGAACGCTTGCTGAATACGAAAAACGTTGGCGCGCAACGGAAGAAGCAAAGCTACTAAAACGCCTTAAACTACGCAGAGTCCTCGAAATGTTTTCAGACGAAGACTTCAACAAGGTTTTCGAGGCGATTGACAGCAAGGATTTCGAACGAATTCTTGAAGGAAGTTTCGCCCCGGTTGTCAAAAAAGTTTTGCTTAAGAGGCCTAGTCTTCTTAAAGTGTTGAGGACGCTTGCTTGACTGCTTAGTTGCTTGAAAAACGCTAGGTGTTTGCGTTGGTGAAGAAGGAACTCACTAAATACGAGAAAGCGCGTTTAATCGGTGCTCGAGCGTTGCAACTTGCTATGGGTGCACCACCACTCGTTGAGATTCCTGAAGGCGAAGTCAACGCATTGGCAGTCGCGAAACTCGAGTTTGAAAAAAACGCGATTCCACTTCAAGTAGTGCGAGATTAGCGCGCGGCGCACCGCTTGCTTTCGTCTTTAGCGTTTATTTTGTTTTTTCTCTTATTGCCACTACAAGAAAAGCAAAACGCGAGAATAGTTAAAGCAACTACTGAAACAACCGCGCCCCACGCGAACGCCGCCGACGGCGAAAAAGCCACCCACAATGCGCCTGCGATTGCACTAGCGGGAAGCGCGGCTGCGCCAGCGAGGGCTTGCTGCAAGCCGATGGCGCTGGCACGCAAGCGCGGCGGCGCTAGGTCAACGCTGACTACGCGTTGCATCGTGTCGTTCGCCGCGGTGAACAAGCCGAAAAACGCGGTGAATGCGAGTGCGCTCGCTGCGTCGTTAGTTAAAGCCAACCCTAAGCTGGAGGCAGCGAAGGCAGCGTAGCCGAACGCGAGAACGCGTTTGCCGCCGATTTTATCGCTTAACACGCCGAAAGGCATTGCCGCAAGCAAGTAAATCAAGTTGTAGCCGAGGTAGACGAGGGGAATCAACGCCTTTGCCACGCCTAGGTTTGCCGCGCGTAGAAGTAAAAAAGCAACTGTGAAATTCGCGAGCGCGAATATCGTCGTCGATGCGACGAATAAACGGTAGTGCTTTGGAAGCGATGCGAACGCCTTCAACGAAACTTTTTTTCCAATTCTTGCCTTGGGTTTTTGCTCGCGCACAAAGAAAACAAGAAATGCAACTGAAAGTACTGCAGGAATCGCTGCGAGCCAAAAAACGCTTCGCACGTCTCCGCCGAGTGCGGCTAGCGCGAGGAACGCTAGGGCGGGACCAACGACTGCGCCGAGAGTATCCATTGCCCTGTGGAAACCAAAGGCTTTTCCTCGAAAAAGCCGCGGCGTGGAATCTGCGATCATGGCATCGCGAGGCGCACCGCGTAATCCTTTGCCGACGCGGTCGAGGAAGCGGATTGCGAGAACGTGTTGCCAAGCAGCCGCAAGCGCGAACAATGGTTTGGCGAACGCACTCAACGAATAGCCAGCGACGATTATTGGCTTGCGTTTGCGCCACTTGTCACTCAACCAGCCGCTCGCTAGTTTGAAGAAAGCAGCCGTGCTTTCAGCCACGCCCTCAATCAAGCCCAAAGCGGCGGCGCTGGCGCCTAGCACGGTCGAAAGGAAAAGAGGCAGTAAGGGAAAAATCATTTCGCTGCTAGCGTCGGAAAGCGCGCTAACAACGCCTAGTGCGGCAACGTTTCGCTTTATTCCCTTAAAAAAATTTGAATGCATGAACTGACGCAGAACATTAAATCGCTCAGTATTTTAATCCTCGCGGTTACCAAAGCAAAATAGTTAATTCGAGTGGTGGAAAACGCGGCGGTTGTTTTGAGGTTTCAAGCAACTGGCGTTCGAGCGCCGGCGTTTTTTAGGCGGCGCGTTAAAGGAAAAAAGCGACGGCGGAGGTGGAAAGGCTTTCGAGGCGCCTTCAAGAGAAAACTATTTGTTGAAGCAAGCGCACAACACTTAGCGTCGAACGCTTGCTTTTAGTGACATCACTCGTAGCGCAACGCTTCCGCAGGCTTGAGGCGTGCGGCTTGCCGCGCTGGAAGCGCGCCACTAAGTGCGCCGACGACGAATGAAAACGCGAGCGCGCTTATTATTAGGGCGGGATCGAAATTCGCTTTGAATAAGGATAGTCCCGCTTGCTCTGCAGCGACTTGCGCAGCGAACGCGAGCCCGACGCCGATGCTTACGCCTATCGCGCCGCCTATCATGCCAAGCAGCCCTGACTCAGTAAGAAAAATGAATAGGACGTCGCGGTTGCGCGCTCCCACTGCTTTCATAATTCCGATTTCGCGCGTGCGTTCGAGAACGCTGGTGTACATAGTATTCATTATTCCTATTCCGCCGACTAAAAGTGAAATCGCGGCGATTCCAATTATGACGAGTTGAACGACTGCAAGAATACTGCTGAAAGTCGCCTGCAACTGTTCCGGCGTTTGAACGAGGAAGTCTTCTTCTCCTTCTTTTTGATCGCGGCGCTGGCGCATGCGCTTGTTGATTTCAGCGCCTACTTTCGCTGGCTCTGCACTTTTTTCGACTTGCGCGATTATCATCGAGGCGAGTTTGGGTTCGTTGAATAGTTCGCGCGCCGTGTCCATGGGAATGTAAAACGCGGAATCATCAGTTCGCGTTCCAACGCTTTTCAATACAGCGATTACTTCGAATTCTTTCCCGTTGATTTTAATCGTGCTTCCGACGCGAATCTTTCGCTTGAACAAACCGTCTGCAGCGTAACTTCCGATCGCCGCCTTGTATTTGTCACTCGGCTTGAAATCGCGTCCAACCGCGATTTCCGCGGCTTGCGCTGACTTCAGCATTTGCATTGTTTGCGCGTCTGTCGGCAGGCCAAGCGCGAAACTGTTTTTCGCTTCGCCGCCGTATTCAATCAGCGCGCTTTTCATTAACAAGGGGCCTACGGTTTTGACTCCCTTGATGTTTTTAATGAGGCGAACGTCGTCTTCGTTGAGCGGGTGAGCGCTTATTTCGCTCGCAAAAGGCGACGAAAGTCTGCCGCCGGCAACGCCCATTATAATTATCTTGTCGCTTCCGAGTTTTTCGAACTCGCTTGCAATCACGTTGTTGAGTCCCGTGCTGAGCGAAACGAGCGCTACGACGGCGGCAATTCCAATGAAAATGCCTATTATCGTTAGCATTGAACGCAATTTGCGGTGCAAGAGGTTGCGCGTTGCAATGAAAAAGTAATTCACGCTATAGTCACGCTTTATATCAAGTCGATTGCGTGTTTTCGAGCATTAGGCGCGCGTCACTCCTTTTTTCTTTTTGACGAAGCGCGAGTAAGCGAGCCACGCTACGGCAAGCACAACGACTGCGGCAGTAGCGGTCCAGATTATTCCTTGAGGCGCCGCCAGCCCGTATTTTTCGAGTTCGCTTTGACTGTAGATTGGCACGACTATTTCGGTTTTTTCTTCGTACGCACGGTTGTTCGCGTCCTTAAAGCGCAACGCGACCGGCAAGCGCAATTCACTCGCGGCGGTTTCCGCGTAACCCTTGACTTCTACCGCCTGGTAGTCGTCTGAGTCAAGCGCTCCGACGTAAATCTTCTCGCCAGCTAGCACTCGAAACCCAGCGACTGGAAGGACTTCGACTTCAAGGAATTTTGCATCAGCTACTCCTTTGTTGATGACGTTGAAAATGATTGAGCCGAAAGAAGCGTTCTTGTTCAGCGTCGCTGACTCGAGCGCAATACTGATTTCAGGCTTGCTTTCCACAAGCACGCCCGTATAATCCGTGCGCATAGTCTTCGTTCCGTTCGCGCTGTAATAAGCGAGTTCGAGCGGTATTCTGTATGCTTTAATCGCGGCGTCAGGGTAAGTGAGCACGTCGAAACTCAATTCCACGGTTCCTTTCGGTTCGACGAGGGCGATTCTCTTGGTATTGGAACTGCCTATGGCTGTAAATGGCTGGTCGTCAGTAAACGCTAATTTCAAGGAAACGTCTTTAATGGGCGAATTGCCTGTGTTTTCGAGTTTGATGGAAAACACTGCCTTATCGCCAGGCTTGAGTTCGGAAGGCGTGATTTTTACTTGCGTTATGCTTAGTATGGCTTCCTGGACTTGAACATAAACCTGCATTTTCGCGGAAACCCAGTCCGCGCCGCGCGAGCGGCACGAAAAAACTAAATCGTTATAGCCTGTTACGGCGTTGTCCGCCACGCGAACCTTGTACTTAAGAACCGCGCCTTGCCCGACGGGCAAGTAAGCGATTTTTTGCATTGCTTGATTCGGATCGTCGACTGAAAAAGGAAACGACGAATCAAGTTTGCATTCGACGTCGTAAATAGGGTACGCTCCATTGTCGAGCCCGATAAAGAAGTCGATGTACTTGCCGGGCTCTGCAGGGTAAGGCGAGTATTTGAGTCCGCTTATCGAAAGCGTTCCGCCAACGAGTTTGCTTGACGCGCTCACTGGAACTGCGAAAGCGACGAACGCAAGATAAAATAAGGACGCCGTCAGCGGCGCCAATGCTAAAAACGTTTTCCTTTTCGAATTTTCCTTCATCCCAACACACCTTCCAGACCCTTCTTGTTTTTTACTGTGAAACTATTTCGCCGTCTTTCAAGCGCACGACCCTACGCGCATAATGCACTACGCCAGGGTCGTGGCTCACGACGACGATTGTTTTTCCTTCCTCGTTGAGTTCTTTTAGTAAAGCCATTATTTCCGCGCCTGCGCGAGAATCAAGGTTTCCAGTCGGCTCGTCCGCAAGAATCAACTCTGGGTTTACGGCGAGTGCGCGCACGAAGGCGACTCTTTGTTGTTCTCCGCCGCTTAGTTCTGTTGGTTTGTGATTTTGCCGCTCGCTTAAACCAACGCGCGCAAACAAAGCGTCCAAGCGAGCGCGGCGTTCGTCTTCGTCAATGTCTTGAAATAATAAAGGCAGTTCAGCGTTTTCGTAAGCAGTGAGTGATTGAATCAAATTAAAGTTTTGGAATACGAAGCCGATTTTTTGTCCGCGCACCGTCGCTAAATCGCTTTCACTCAGCCCTGCGATGTCTTTACCATCCAGCAAGATACTTCCTTCGCTCGGCAAGTCAAGCGCGCCCACGCAATTCATCAACGTGCTTTTACCGCTTCCACTTGGACCCATTATGGCAACGAATTCGCCTCTGCGAATCACGAGATTCACGCCGCGCAGCGCTGGCACTTGAGCGCCGCTTCTCGTTTTTTCGCCACCAAGATAGTAAGTCTTGCAGACGTTGCGCAACTCGATTAGTGGCGAGTCCGCAGGTTTTTTGCATTGCGCTGGGCGGGCGCTAACGCGGTGCTTTGCGCTGGGTGTTGAAACCATTGAAAATAAGATACGACGAAAACAATATTAAAGCTTGACGACGTGCTCTCGAAACTAACGCCGTTACTCAAACAGAGAACATGGCGGCGCGAGCAAATAATGCGTCGCGCGAAAGCGGGAAGAGCGCGCTACTTAAACGCGCTGGCTCTTAAAATGAAAAAGATGAAAAAGCTGAGCGTGGCAGAACTCGGCGCCGCGTCGCGGGAAGCGAACGCCGTGCTAGCTGGCGCTCGGCTATCGCGTTTTTTCGAAACCGCGACTCGCACAGGCGTATTCCGCCTAAAATTCAATTCGCCGCAACGCGGGGAAGTCAACGTTCTCGTTGACTTGAGTTTCGGCGCTTTCCTCGCAACGCAAATTCCTCCTTCGCCTGAAAAGCCAAGCGCATTCGCCGCGGCTGTTCGCTCGCGCCTCACCAACGCTTTTCTGCGCGGCGTTTCACTGGTAAACAACGATAGAATTCTTCGGTTTGATTTCGAAAAAAAAGAAAAATTCGCGCTTGTGTTTGAGTTCGTTGGCGCGGGAAACGCGCTTCTCCTTGAAAACAACGAAATACTTTTTGTTTGGAAGCGCACCGCCTACTCCGCGCGCCGCCTAGCGCCGAAAGAAGTTTACCGCCCTCCGCCGGCGGGAGGCAATCCGCCGAAAGAAAGCGCTCCGCGGGCTAGTGCGGAAATCGAACGCGAATACTGGTTGCAGAAAAAAGGCGGCGAGGCCATTGCGCGCGGAGAAAGAAAAGAGTTGTGCGCGCTCGAAAAAGCGCTGGCGGCGCAACGCGAGGCTTTGCACGCCTTCGAAAAAGAAGAAGCGAATGCTGCGACGGCAGGCGAGTGGATTAAAACGCATAGCGGTGAATGCGAAGAATTAATCGCGGCAGCCAAAAGCAAGGACAGCGGCGTTTTGAAGAAGTTTAAAGCACGGCGGGATGGCGCGTTCGTTGAATTCGAAGCCGACGGCTAGTGGCAAGGAAAAGTAAAAACAAAAAAGGCGTTGGTTTTACTCGCTTGTAGACAAGCCGCGGCGGTCTACAACCATAACGTCTTTTACGTCGAGAACCGCGGAATACGGAAGCGCAACCAAATCTTTTCCTTCGTGTTTCGCTCGAGCGGCGAGGCTCGAGTCGGGGTTTGGCTCAAGGAGAACGCTTTCGAGTTTTCCAGTGAGCTCGTTCATATACAAATCGACTATTCTCCCGATTTCTTCTCCGTCAGTCGTAATCACGCGTTTTCCAGCGAGTTGTTTAGCAATCACGTACTTTACCAAGGCCAATCACCCTTAAACAAACAGCGAAGCGTTGTTCGCGAATAGGGTTTCGCCGCGAGTATTTAAATAACTTTCTTCCGTTGTGTTACAAGTAAAGCGAGGCGAGTCGATAAAAGACGGCGAGCCACACTGCAAAAGAGGTGAAAAAACAACGTGAAAATCAAGGAGGAAGTGTTGAAAACGATTGAATCGCTAAAGAAAGCAGGGTTTAATCCCGTCGACGCGGTTTTCGAAGGAGCGGTTGGCGTGAAGGAAGACTCGACGCTTGCGTTTCTCGACAAACTAGACGACGCGCAAATGATCAGCGGCGTCGTGCGAGTGATTTACACGACGGACGGCGACAACGTGCGGTTCGTGGAAATCCCGGTTGGGCAAGCGCCCGCGGGCGCGGAAGGAATGCCGCCGTTGGAAGAGCCAGCGCCCAAGAAGCGATAGATGAATAAAGAACGCGCAAAAAACAAAAAAAACGAAACGCTAGAACGCGGCGCGCTGGTTTTTGTATGAATACAATTCCACATCTATTAGGCCTAGCTTGCCGTCTGAGATTTTGAAAACATGGTGGGGCCCGAAGTCTCGCCCTGTTGAAAATCCGTGTCTGGTTAGCTGTTGCTTTAAAAAAGCTAACGCCTCATACGTCGATTTGACGTTTGGGTTGAGGGGCTTCCCAGGCAGTTTTTCGGTTATTAAGTAACCCAATAAAACACGGTCAAAGTGGCTACGGGGCTTACGAAACAGGAAAAGCGCAACTGGTTTTTCGGTGCGGAACCCAGCTTTTTTTAATTTTAACAGCATGCGGAACTCATGACAGTGAGTTGTCGGGAAAATATTATTCGTAACCACTGGCTTAAGGAAAAAGATTTTGCCGTGCGACATGCGTAATCGCATCACTCCTCGAGAACCGTTGCCGACTTGACTTGCTTTCGAACGTAGCGCCCGCGGAAAAAATTTTCTGCGGTTGAAGTGCGTACTCCTGGCGCTAGAATTAGGCGGTTGCCTACGCGGTTGCGAGCGACGCGCAAACTGCCAATTTTCGTGAATTGAAGCGCCACACTGTGTTTTTGCGTGGGGGAATTTTTAATAGTGCTTACGCTGGCGGCGTAAAGAAAAAAGCGCGGTTACGCGCCTAGGTTCGGTGGTACTTGTACGAGTATGGAAGCGGTTTAGCCGGCGCTGGAGCCGGCGCGGGCTCTTCTTCCTCAACAACAGTGCTTGGGCTCGTAATGATTATGCGGTCCGCCGCTTTCACGCTCTTGTACATTATTGTCTTCTCGTGGAAGACGCGCTTTGCTTCTTCTTTGCTCGACGCTCTGATTGGCTCGAGGGTAAGGCGAACGACTTCACCTTTCTGCAAGTCGATTATCACGTCGTACACTTTGCCGAGGAATTTTGCGCCGTCCGTGTATACATCCATCCCCATTAATTGCGATACTTTCATAGTCACAGTAGATTCACCTCTTCTTTTTTGCGCGAAAGCAAAAGCAGCGCGTTAAATTGAAGCGGCGGTTGTTTAAAAACTTTCTTAAACGCGTATATTAAACGCGGTAAGGCGTTTCCTTTTTTCGTTTTTCCTTTTTTTCGTTTCGCGTTTCAAGCGGCGCGAAGCGTCAGCGTTTTTTTAACTTCGTTTATCACGTGCCCGTAGTCGCGGTAGTGTTCAACCGCGAAAACGCGGACGTCGTAAGTTCCTGGTTGCACGCGCGCGTTGCTGTAAATCGCGATTTTGAGTTGCTTGCGTTCGCCTGGCGAAAGCAGCCCTAAACGAATCTCGCGTTGGTTGGTGAGTCCAGTTGAATCAAGCGAAACGGGTTTTTGGACTTCTACGACGACGCTCGTCAACAACTCTTTGTCGCTCGTGTTTTGCAAATCAACTTCGAGATCGACTGCGTCGTTCTTGTGCGCGCCTAAGCGGAAGGGGTGCAAAGCGCACGAAAGCGCGTAAACGCTTGATCCAACGAGCGGTTTTTTTCCGAACAACTCGAACAAACCCATCTGCGTCACCTGCCTTTAATTCAAATTTAAACTGGCGCGGTAACACTAAAGCGCGCGGTTTAATAAAAGTTTTTGAAACCGAGCGTCACTTTTTTTTGCTCCACTTGAGCCACCACTCTGCATTAGCGCGCAGCGCGTCAGCGAATTCCGTGCTTAACTCCAAAGGCCCGCCTCGCGCGTTTTGCTTTACCAACCCGCTTTCTTGAAGAGCAGTCGCAAGTAAAAACAACGTGCTTTTAGGCACGGAAAACTCTGCAGCGAGTTCAGCGAACGAGCGCGGGCGCTCTCGCAACGCGCTCAAAACTTGAATGGCAAGCGCGCGCTTGGCTGGCGAGAAAGAAAACGCGTTTTCCGCGAAATCGTAAATCGTATAACGCCCCGCCGCTATTTTTTCAGCGTCCGCCGAGCGCACGCGCAAGCGCGCCGCGCTCTCGTTTTTCTGCCGCGCGTAGTGTTTTGAAAGTTGTTTCCAGCACTCCACGTGACGGACCCCCCTTGCTTCCAGTATTCAAAGCGTTTGCACGACTGGTTTTTCACGCGGCGAATGTTTTTAATTTGTTTGACGCGTTACTCGTTTGGTTGAACAATAAATGATTTTGTCAAAGAAAGAAATTTTGCGTGCAATAAGGGAAGAGCGAATAAAAATTACGCCTTTTTCGCCAGAGCTCGTGGGCGCGTGTAGCGTTGATTTGCGGCTCGGCAACAAATTCAAGTTTTTCAAGAAACTCGCTAAAAGCGTCGTTGTCAATAAAGAGTTTACTGCGCTGCCACGCGGTTACTACGAAGAACGAACAATTAGCGACGGCGATTTTGTAGAACTTGTTCCGAACGAATTGGTTCTTGGCTGTACTCTTGAACGTTTGCGTCTCAGCGAAGACTTATGTGCGCGAATTGACGGCCGAAGCAAAATCGCCCGCGCCGGCTTGCTTGTCCACGTCTCGAGTTCGCTCGTGCAACCAGGCGTAAATAACGTTCAAGTTCTTGAACTAATGAATGTTTCCCCGCTTCCGTTGAGGTTATTTCCAGGCGCCCGCGTTTGTCAAGTTGTTTTTGAAGAACTAAAAGGGCGCGCGCGGTATACGGGCGCGTTCGCCAAGCAAAAAGCGCCGTGACAACGCAAGCGGAACAGTGGAAGCGAGGGGAGCCGGTGGGTTGAAAAAAATTAGGCGTCTTAAAATCGCTGTTGGCGCGGACCACGCGGGTTTTCGCTTAAAGAAAAAAATTGCGGCGTTCCTCAAAACACGTGGCTTCGCTGTTGAAGACGAAGGTTGTTTTTCGCCGGAAGCGTGCGACTACCCTGTTTTTGCCAAGAGAGCCGCGCACGCAGTCGCTTCTCGTCGTTGCCGGTTCGCAATCCTTATTTGTGGTAGCGGCGCCGGCGTTTGCATGGTTGCGAACAAGACGCGGCGCGTGCGCGCCGCAGTCGCGCGAGACGCGCGCACGGCGCGCCTTGTAAGAGCACACAACAATGCAAACGTTCTTTGCCTTGGCGCGCGCTTCACGCCAGCGCGGCGCGCGCTTCGAATCGTTTCAACTTTTCTTAAAACTCCGTTCGAGGGAGGCAGGCACGCGCGCCGCGTGCGTAAGATAGAGTGATTAAAGCGTGCGCCGAAAGCGAGGTGATTCTTTTGAAGGCATCGCCAAAGGAATTGAAGCGCATCCGCGTACGGGTTAAAAAAATTTTCGCGCGAGAAGTTCTTGACTCACGCGGCAACCCGACTATTGAAGTAGTGTTGAACGGCCGTCGTGCCCTCGTGCCGAGTGGTGCGAGCGCAGGCGCGCATGAAGCGCAAGAATTGCGCGACGGAGGCAAGCGTTTTGGAGGCAAGGGAGTTCTCCGCGCAGTCAACAACGTAAATACGGTGATCAAGCGCCGCGTTGTCGGCAAGTTTTTTACTCAAGAAGAATTCGACGCCGCACTCATTCGCTTAGATGGAACGCGCAACAAAAAACGGCTTGGAGCGAACGCGATTGTCGGCGCGAGCATCGCGTTTTCGCGCGCCGCAGCCGCGCAAGCAGGCCTTCCGTCTCGCTTGTTTTACTCCGCTTTGTTCGGTTCGACAGGCAAAAAACTTCCTTGCCCTGTAGCCAACTTAATCAACGGCGGCGTGCACGCCGGCAACGACCTCAGTATTCAAGAATTTTTGGTGTTGCCAGTTCGCGCGAAAACCTTCGAAGCCGCCACAGTCGCTATTTGCGAGACCCGCCTCGCCTTGCGGAACGCTTTGCGCGCGAAATACGGTGCGGGCGCAACTAACGTCGGCGATGAAGGCGGTTTTGCTCCACCGTGCGCGGAACAAGAAGAACCCTTAGACCTCCTTGTTGCTGCTGTAGACGAAAGCGGTCACTCGAAGGAAATCGTTTTAGGAATCGACGCGGCTGCAACACAGTTTTACAATGCGAAAAAACACAACTACTTGCTTGGAAGCGAAACTTTGTCGCGCAGTCAACTGAACGATTATTACGCGCGTCTCGCTGCGCGGTACCCGTTGACTTACATTGAAGACCCGTTTGAAGAAGAGGCTTTTGAGGACTTCGCGCGATTACGCCGTCGCTTGCCGAATATTTTGATTGTCGGCGACGACTTGTGCGTGACGAACCCAGCGCGCATCGCGCTCGCGGTAAAGCGAAAGGCGTGCAATGCCGTTATTATTAAAGCGAACCAAATTGGCACGATAAGCGAAACTCTTGACGCGTGCAGACTCGCGCGAGACGCTGGATTGAAACTCGTTGTTTCGCACCGCAGTGGAGAAACAGAAGACGCGTTCATCGCAGACTTTGCAGTGGGAATCGACGCGGACTTCATCAAGCTCGGCGCGCCGTGCCGTAGCGAAAGAACGGCGAAGTACAACAAACTACTGCGCATCGAGAGCCGCTTGAAGTGACGCTACTGCTCAAGCATTTCGCGTAGTTCGCTGCTCGCGCAACGCACGCTTCCCCGCGCAGCGCATTCCCGCTCGCTCCACTCGCGCGAGCCGTCTGCCTTTACTTGCGCTCCAACTAGGAGGACGGGAACAGCGTCAGCCGAGTGCGCGCGAAGCGCGCAAGGAGTCGAGTGGTCTGCCGTGATGAGCGCACGCGTGCGCGCCCAATCGATTTTTTTCGCTAAAGGCGCGATAAACGAGGCGTCAATTTCTTTGATGCATTTGGTTTTTCCTAAAGCGTCTCCGTCGTGCCCAAACAAGTCGGGGCCTTTCACGTGAACGTAGACGCCGCAGCCTTCTTTAACTGTTCGCAACGCTGCTAGAGTTTTTTTGACGCGCAATGCATACTCTTTTTTTGAAAGCGCTGCGGCCGGCGTCGGCAACGAAATCACCGTCATTCCGAGGAAGCGTCCAATCCCTATTTCTAAAGGCATGTCTGCGAGCATTATCCAGCCAGCCATTTTTTTCTTCGGCGGCACGGCGTTGGATTCCGCGTCGCGCAGCAAAACCGCGTTAGCAGGCAGCAAGCCGCGTGCAACGCGTTTTTTGTTTACCTGGCTTTCTTCAAGCACGCGGTTGGCTTTGATTGTAAATTCGTTTACGAGTTTCGCGGCGAGTTGCGCCGCGCGAGTTTTTTCGAGGGGAACGCATTCTTCAACTTCGTGCTTGAATTCAACGCGCGCCGCCCCCATTCCTTTGACTCGCGCGTAAGCAGGGTCGATGTTCGAAATTTTTCCCGAGAGTTTTTCTCGAGCGCGAATGACGAGCGCGCCGCGGTGTGCGACAGTCGCCTTGAAAACGAACTGTGCGCCTGCAAGCGCGACTTTCGAGTTGAGTTCTCTCGCCAGCGCGGCTGCTTCTTTCGAAGTCAAACTGCGACCAACGCGGCGGTCGACAAGCGTTTTTCCGTCGCGCGCAACCGTCGCAAAATTAGCGCGTAATGCAAGCCACCCGTTCTTGAATTCTAGCCCCGCGCCGAGCGCTTCAAGCGCGCCGCGCGCGGTAAAGTGCT
>JAVYMB010000005.1:0-17577 GCA_038740145.1 Candidatus Norongarragalinales archaeon
AAAGCGACCAGTCTGAAATTAAAACGTTGTTTAATTAATTACTGTAGTCGCGAAAAGCAAGGCGTCTTTGCTCAAGCCAGATAAACGAGAAAATAGGTGGAGCAGACTAGTCGAGGAGTTCAAGGTGCAGCACGTTACACCTTTTTTCTTTTCCCTTCGAGTCACGCACCATCACGAAGTTGCGGTCAATGATTTTCGTTATCTCGACCGTCTCTCCTGCCTTTCGCCCCTTGAGTTTGATTGCCTTGCGGCCGACTTTCAACGCACTAGCCATAAACAATTCACCTTGAAGGCCTCGAACGTTGTGAATGCTTTCCTTTTTTCGTCGCCGTGAGTTTCCTTGCCTTCAGTTTTTTCTTCTTGGCTGGCGACTGCTTCTTTTTAACGCCAACGCGCGCGCCCGCTTTTTCGCGAGCAATTTTGATTATCGCGTCAGCGACTTGCTTCGCATTATTGCGCTCACCGTCGATTACGATGCAGTCGCGCGGAATTTTTTTAACGTCGACTCCGTAAAGACGCTTGTAGCGAAGAGCGTTTTCGACATCACGGCGGCGAGTGAAAGCAAGCGAGTCCCTAAAAGGAATTTTATCGTCTTTAGCCCGGCGTTTCGCTCGAACCTTGAGCGGCACGTCGAGCCAAAACTTCGCGTCGAAACGCGGGGGGCGCAGCGCTCCGCACCGCTTCCAAACGCGGGCGTCGTCAAGCCAAACCGCGAGGCGCGAGGCGACGACGCAGTTTCTAGCTCGAGCAGCAGCGTCGCACTGTTTGCGTTCAATTCGCAAATCGTGCTTCGGGAAATCGCGGAGCGCAAGTTCCTGCATGCACGAAAGCGTCGTCCCGCGTTCGCGCGCTAGGTTGCGCAACGTGTAATTGACTTGCTTGAGTTTCAAGCGGCGGCTCACGAGGCGAGCCGCTGTAGTCGCGCCGCAACCACTGAAACCAGAAATCGCTATGCGCACTATCTCCCACCAATTTCGTTTTTTAGTGTTTTAAAGCATCAATCCACTTCAAGCGCGCCAGCGGCACTTCCTCGCGCGAGATCACGCCGCTTTTGAGCCGCACGCGGTCACGCACCACGAGCGCGGTGCACGCCCCGCAAAGCACGCCTCCGAAAAGTCGTTGTGGACGCTTTTCGGTTTTCGCTAGGCGAGCGCGCACGCGCGGCACGCCGTGAATCAACGCGCCGCACAAAGCGCAGCATCCTTGTTTCGGTAAGCGGCGCTTGAAAATCACGACGCGCTTGCCACTCGGCGAGCGGCGTTTGAGAATGCGCTTGCGCCTGAATGCTTTTGAAACCAAATTCTTTCCCCCGCCGTTCAAAATTAAGTTTGCTTGTCTAAAGTTTGAGTCGACGTTTGAGTTTGAGAGAGTGTTTGAGTTTGTCCGCGCTTAAAAAGTTTTGCAAACTTAGCAAGCGCGCGCGCTTCAACCTTCGTCCAACCGAGTTCTATAACGACGAAGCCAGCTAAAATCGTGCTCCAAATAAAAAATCCGCGCGCGCCGAAAACTGTCTTCCAGGCGCTCGCATTCCAAACGTCTAGGCGGAAAGGCAACGCGAACGGTAGAGTAACGACGTAGCCGGGAAAAAGGGCGGGAAGCAAGTAATTCCACAAAATAAAGTAAAGCGGCAGAATCACGATGAGCGAGCGGAAGGGGAGAAGCATTGTCTTCAGCATCGCCTCGTTCAATTCCTTGTCGCGCGCCTGTAGTTGCTTGAGTTTTGCCTCGTCATTGCGCTTTAACGCGTCCTGCATTTCCTTCAAGTGAGCGTTGAACCTAGCTTGAATCGCGCGCACTTCGTCGCGCTTGCCAAGCGTTTTGCTTACGTAATAACTCGCGAAGGCGAAAACGATTGAAAGCAATAGTATTTCAATTGTTGCGGCGCGCATTTTTCAATTCACTTTGAATTCACTTGATTTCATCAATTTAAACTCGCTTTCAACGCACGAATTTGTGGAGAACTGGATACATTTCGAACAATTGTTGTTGCGCGAGGTCTTCGTAAAAGCGGTAAATAATGCCCACGGTGAGAAGGATTCCCGTTCCAGTGCCGAGCGCGCCAGTAATGTCGGCGAACCAAGCTAGAAATCCAACGAAAATGCTTCCCAAAATCGTGATTATTGGAATGTAGCGTTCGAGAATTTTTTCCGTCACGCGCGGGTCTTGGCGAAAGCCAGGAATTTGAAGGCCGGCGCGATTCAACTGCGCTGCAACGTCTTTCGCACCCATTCCAGTGCTTTCAATCCAAAACCAGCCGAAAATGACGCACAATAAGATGAGAGTAACACCGTAAACAAATATGTGCAGGATTTCGTTTGGTTGAGTAATGTACTGTAAATACGCGGGGTAGCCGCCGGTAATTAGGAGCGGCGATGGAAGTGAAGTAATATAGTAAACGAACCCGCTTACCGGCTGATTGTTTTGGTAAGTGCCTAAAAACCCTGTTTTAAGACCCGGCGAGCCTGGAACTGGCGAAGCGGTAAACATGCCTAAGAGTTGAATGTTTAGAATCACGGCGCTCGCGAGAATAACCGGAATGTTCGAGACGTAAAGAAACTTTATGGGGTAACGCGCGCCGAGTCCTCGCGCGCGTCCGTAAGCCAATGGAAGTTCGATCTTCATCCCTTCAACATACACGACTACGAGAAATACAATGACGGTAAAAATAATCGGCATTACGCCCCACACGGCGTTTACAACGTCGCCTGCAACCAGAGCGTAAATCGCGCTCGGAATTAATCCTTGCGGGATTCCAGTGGCGCCAGGCACGAGGTTGAACGCGCCAATGAAAACCGCTTGAGAAACGCCTGCCGCGATAAACAACGAGATTCCCGAACCTATTCCATATTTTTGCACGACTTCGTCAAGGTAAAGCAAGAGTATTGAAGAAAACGCTAGTTGGAAAACCATTGCCAGTTGCGTCAACAAAAACGAGCCGAGAACTGGAGCAGCGCTCGACGCCGGCAGATAGCCGCTGAACACGTAAATCCCGCCTTCGAAGAAGCTCAAAAGAATGGCGAGTAGTTTTTGAATGCCTTGAAAACGCTTTTTTCCTTCAGGAGTATTGAAGTCGAGAGTAATCAGCTTTGCGCCTACGGCGAGTTGAAGGAAAATGCTTGCTAGCACTATCGGACCTATTCCCGTCGTAATCAGCGTCCCCATACGGCTGCCTAACAGAATGTCCAAGCGTTCAAAGCGAACGATTCGCGAAGCGTCGACTCCAACAGGGTAAATTTGTCCTAGCACGAAGAAAACGAGTAAAACCGCAATAGTCCAAAACAGTTTTTGCTTGAGTGGCGGCACGCGTTCAGCGCGCTTGACTTCAGGCAACGCTGCGAGCAAGGGATCCAACGCTTCCCAAACACCCATTCTACAACGCCTTTTGCAATACCTTCAAAAGCTCGAAATGATCTTCTTTAAAACCTTGTTGAACCGTTGGAATCATTGCCAGCCGCTTATTATTCGATCGCAGAGCCTCCAGCTGCAACAATTTTTTGTTTCGCCTTGCCTGAAAAACGCGCGGCGCGAATAGCGATTCGCGATTTCAACACGCCGCTGGATAGCACTTTGAAGCCAGGCAGCGAAATTGAGTAAACGCCGTCCGCACCAGGCGCAGCCGCGCCGTGCTTTCCAGCGTCAATCTGCGCTTGAATTTGTGCTAGGTTGATTTCCTTCAGCCGGCCGCGTCCAGCGGCGCGCCTAGGATTTACGAATCCTTTCTCGCCACGCACCAAACCAAGTTTTATTGCAAGCATTCGCTTGTGCTTGTGAAACCCAGCGCGCCCAACTCCGCCCTTGTTGCCTTTCCCGCGCCTGTTCTTGACGTTTCCGCCGCCGTGCGTTCGGTTTCCCAAAAACTTTTTCTTTCCGCGAGCACGAATTCTTCGAACCACTAAAAACACCTTAACCTTCGCATCAAAGTTCGCTTGCGATTTTCGCGATTTCAAAGCATTGCTTTAATCAAATCATTGATTTTTTCTCCGCGGTAGCCAAGCGCGCCTTTCGGGTAATGCCGCTTTATCCCGCCGCGAAACCCGCCGCGAGGTGGCTGCAAGCGGAAAACAACTTCTTTTTCTCCAAACTTTTTCTTTAAGAGTGCAATCGTCTCGACGCTCGCCTCGCCCCACGTCGCATAATCGCGAATGGCGCGCAGCATTCCGCGCGTTGAAGGCGAGTCTTCAACGAGCACGCAGTGGTTTTTACGAGTCAAGCGAAGCACGCGAAAAACTGCTTCCACGCTGCGTTTAACTCCGACTACGCCCCGTACTCGCACTACGGCAATTAAAGCCACTAAAAACCAACTCTCAATCTTCGTTTACTTCTCCGTTTGTCGGCGTCGACGCTTCAAGCGAAGACGCACCTTCGCCAGCAGACAATCGCGGCTTCAACTGCGTCGCCACCTCAACGCTTTCCTGAGCTTGCGCTTCTCCGCCAGAGTCACTTAAAGCAGTCGAAGCTTTTTCTTTCTTTTCTTCGCTAGTTGTTGCGCCAACGCCTTTCTTGAGTTTGTTTAGCGAGTCGAGCGCGGCAATCGTGGCGAGAATCGTGTTGAGGACGTTGCGCGTGCGCCCTTTAGCAAAACTCCACGCGTCTCGAACGCCGGCGAGTTCAAGGACGCGCTTCGTAGTTTCACCGGCTACGATTCCGACTCCAGCCGGCGCTGGTTTGATACGAATGTGAGTGCTGCCGTTGCTTCCCCGCACCTCGCGCGGAACTGTGTGTTGCCGCCCACATCCACACTCCCAAGAACCACACCCGAGGCGCACGCGAATAATGTTTTTTTTCGCGTCGAGAATCGCCTCATTAATTGCATCGCGGCTTTCAGGCGCCTTGCCCACTCCGACTCCAACGTAGCCGCCGCGATTGCCGACGAGCACTACTGCGCGCATAAGCATTTTGCGTCCGCAGCCAGTCATGCGTTGAGTATTCTTTACTTCCATGACTTCTTCCACGAGTTGCCCTTTGAGGAGAAAATCAATTATTTGCGGTTCGAGAATTTTGCGTCCGCTGTTGAAAACATCCTCAAGAGTCGCGTACTCGCCTGCAAGCACTTTCTTGCCTAGTTCAGTGCGCGGAACCCACTCCCGCGCTTCGTTTTCCAGTCCTAACCTTAAAGGTTCTTCTTCCTCTCGCTGGCCTCGAGATTTTCCCACGCTCCTACGCTGTCGGCTTACAACCAAGCTCAATTCACTTCCATTGCGTTTCTATTGCATCGCCCTACCTTTTCAAAATTTACGTGCGCGCGGTTGCGCCAGTTGCGCTGCAGACGCGCTTTCGATTTTCGTTTTCGCTTCAATAAATTTTTTTTGCGTTTCTTCGCTCAAGTGCTTTCCTGCGATGCGTTCCTCGCTAGGAATTTTTTCAGGTGAAAAAGATGCATTGAGTCCAGCGTCAACCGCGCCTTTAAGCGCAGCAAACACCACTGCGCCCTTCGAAGCGGCTTGCAAGCCAATGTCGAGCACGAACTCTCGCACGCCGCGCGCCGCAGCGCGCTTGGCTGCAAGAAAGCCAGTAAGGTAAGCGCTAGGCGAATTGCTTTTTCCAGGAAAGCCGAATCCCCGTAGTTCACGCGAACACGCGCTGGCGACGACGCAGTCGCCAGCCTCGCGGAAATCGCAAAACTGTGCGTAAACAAACTTGTTACTTTTGCGCACGACGAGGCGAGTCTTACCGCTTTTGAGCAACGCGAAGCGCTTCTCGTAGTCCGTCTTATTCTCGCGCCTACGCCTGAAGTGCACGACGTATAACGGTCCAGTTGCTTTAGTCATTTCATCTCTCCGCACTATTGCTTGTTTCTTTTCTTATTTTTTGATCTCGCGCAAGAATTCCGCGAGTTGCTTCTTGTTTCTGAAAAAACCGCCTTTAATCATTCCGTAAACACGCCTGTAGTCGCGCGAAGAAATTTTTCCTCGTTGGAACGCTAACGCGCGGCGCAATGCGCGTACAAGCGAAATCCATTTTCTCTTTTCGCAAGAGCGCACGCCTCCCTTTTTGCTCCCGCGACCGCGTCGCCTGCCTGAGTGGACGCGGAAGTGTTTGAACCGCGCCTTTGCGCGTCCAACGCCTTTTCTTTGCTTGGCGACAATCGCTCCTTCCCTGATTAGCGCGCGCACATCGTCGCGCGTCAACGCTTCAGAAGCGCGTTTGGCGTCGAGAATACGTACGCGCGATTCTCCAGCGCCTAGAATGCGGCCGGCAAGCCTTCGAACAGTTTTAAGCGACATTTTTCGTCACTACTCGTTATGCTACTACAATACTTTTAAGTCGAGTTGCGCTGCGCGAGTGCGAATCGCCTCGCGCTTTCGCCTGCTTACTCCGGCTGCGATGCGAACCGCGTGCTTAAGCGAATCAAGTTTTTCTAAATCCCGCACGTTGAATACGCGGACTTCACGCAACCCGCAAGGATGCAATCCGCGCGTTGCGCGGGCGTTGCGGTAGCCTATGTTGGGTGAAGCGCCGAATCCGAAACGGTAAATGCGTTGTTTGTTGTCTACCCCCCGCGGCTTGCGCCAGCCAGTGCGTGCCACCCGCTTTTTCAAGTGAATATTTTGTCTTTCGAACTTCGGGTGCTTTTTCTTCGTTATTTTTTTCATTTCCCGCATCTCTTGTTTCTATTTTTTTTTACGACGTGCTTCACTGCGAATAATAAATCCCGTCTTGAAAAATGCGTTCATCTCTAGCGCGAATCTTGGTTGCGCGAATTATGTTGTTAGCGGTTTGCCCAACGTCCTCCTTGTTTTTTCCTTTTACCGTTATTTGGTTTCCAGAAACGATTACTTGAACGTCTCCGACGATACGTGCTTTACGGGGAATTTTTTCACCAAGAAAATTCTTGATTAAAACGTCTTTGTCTTTCACTTCAACCGAAATAGGGAAGTGTGCGAAGACTATTTCGAGTTTTTTCTCGAAGTTCTTGCTTAAACCTTCAATCATGTTTTTTACGTGCGCTTCCACCGCGTTTTTCGCAGCGCGCAACGCCCGCGTTTCTTTTCGCTTGGGCTTCACGACGAGTTCGCTTCCTTCAACGCGCACTTCAAGCAACTGCGAATTAAACTTTTTTTCGAGTTTGCTTTCGCTTCCCGCGTCTTTATTCGCCTTTACTCGAATGACGTCGCCCGCAACTTCTATTGAAACGCCTTCAGGAATCTTCATGTCTGCGCACTTTTTCTTTCAGTAAACAAACGCCACCAAACGCCCACCACTCTTTTTCTCTTTGGCTTTCGTGTGAGTCAACAAGCCTTTTGGAGTCGAGACGACTAGCAGTCCAACGTCCCGCGCAGGCAAAAAGCGTTGCTCGTACTTTTCGAATTCTCCGAGCTTAACTGCGAACCGCGGTTTAATAGCGCCACAGTCATTGATTTTGCCGAGCAGTTTCACCACAAACTGCCCGCTCTTGCCGTCGTCCACGAACTCGAACTCACCAATGAACTCGTTTTGCTGGAGCAGCAGCAGGGTTTCACGCACTAGTTTTGACGCCGGTTTAATTACTACCTCGCTTTTTCCTTTTTCTTCAGCGACTTTAATCGCATTCAACGCATTCGCAAGAACATCCATTCAGTTTTCAACTCAACAAAAGTCAATAATATTTTTTGAAGCCTATTTCCTCCGCGTGCTCGCGAAAACACTTGCGGCAAACGTACAAACCGTATTTTCTAATCAAGCCGCGGACATTCCCGCAAATTCGGCACTTGCGGTTGCCTCGGTGCCTGCGCTTCGACTCTTGTTTTTGAACCAAAAAACACTCCCTCCTTCAAAGTTTCCGCTTCATTCTTCCCTCGAAACGATGTTTACGCCGAACTCCTTGCGCAAGAAATCCATCGCCTCTGCTTTAGAAACGCGTTGCTTCGCTGGAATGCGGCGCTTAGCAATTCGGCGGCGCGAAACTCTCGCGCCAGCCTTGCAAAGCGTAATACATACATCGAAGCCCATCATTCCGATCGCGGGGTCGTACTTCATTCCAGGCAAGTCAATGTATTCCTTGACGCCGAAAGCGACGTTTCCGAACTCGTCGAAAGAACGTGCGGGAATGTTTTTATCGACAACTTCAAGCGCACGCTTGAGAAATTCGCGCGCAGCGGTGCCGCGAAGCGTTACCTTGACGCCAATCGCGTCTCCCTTGCGGATTTTGAAAGCGGGATTGCGCGCCCTTGCCTTAGTGACTACGGCAGTCCTGCCGGAAACTCGTTCGAGTAGCGCGCGAGCATTCTCTAGCTTTTGCCCACCTTCTCCAGCGCCGATGTTTAACGTAACTTTCTCGAGAAAAGCGTCCTTCATCGTCTTAGTCAACTTTTTTTCCGCAGTATTTTCCGCCATTAACTAGTCACTCTTAAAGATTCTCTTTTTCGGTGAATGGTTTAGCAAAATCTTCATCGACGACGAAAACATAATCTTTAAGCGTAACAAGCTCGGCGCTAGACGCGTTCGGCGCTTCTACGGCTAGTCGCGCGTTTTTTCCTTCGACTGAAACAAGCCTGCCGAGAGCGCCAGAGTGCTTGCCGTGTGAAACGAAGCACAAGGCGTTTTTCTCAAGTTTTAGGAAGCCCTTGATTTCTTGCTCGGGGACGCCGAGCTTAATCGTGTCACCAGTCTTAAACCTGTCTTCTTCTTTCTCGATGAGCAGCGAGCGGCCGTCGTGGAAAACCACTTGCATTCTGCCTTTCTTCGCAGTCTTCTTGTCTTTCACTCGACAATACTTCACTGTCGCAACTTCAGGCGCAACTCGCACTAGTTCGAGCTTATTCTTACGCATAACCACGCGGTAAAAAGCGTTGATTGCCGGAATCGCCACCACACTCATCAAACCAACCGGAAAACTCGAGTCGCGAACAACTCTGCCGTCGACAAGCACGCTGGCCTCGTTTAGAACTTTCTTAGCTTCACGGGCGTCTCCAGCTAAACGCAATGCGTCCCGCAAGACAACCAGCAACGGAATCGCTTCTTTAAACGCCGCCGGTCCAGCACTCACTTTTTTCGCGAACTTCGATTGTTTGCGCGGCACTCGCAACGCGCGAGGAGCTGCTAGCGCCTTCAAATGCCTGCTGCAACCATGTCCCGCCATAAAAACCACTTCACTTTGTTTCGACGTTGAGCTTTGCCTCGCGCTCAGCATCGCGCTCTGCATCGCGCTTCACCTTGCGCTTTGGCGTTCGCGGCGCGAGTTCTAACACGAGAAGTTTGCTCGCGTGAATGCGCACAGGCACTTCCTTGCCGCTTTGCTTTTTGCGCACGATGCCTTCAATGAAGGCGGCGCTGCGCTTCAAGTCAACTCGCGTAACCTTGCCTTCCTTCTTCTTGAAAGAACCACGCATTACGCGCACTTTGTCGCCCTTCTTTAGTTGCACCGAACGCTTCTTTAACTTAACACGCAAATCCTTGCTTAAGTGAGCTGCCGCGAGTTTTTGAAGCGCGTGAAGCGGCGCGTTAAACAACGCCTTGCGCTTCTTGCGAGGTTTCGCTGAAACTGGATTCAAGAACCTCATAAAAAACAACTTTTTTTCAATTAAACCACTGACGGGGCGATTGCGACGACTTTAGGAAAACGCTCGGCGATTTCGCGGGCGACGCAACCCTTTATTTCAGTAGCGCGCGGTAATCCTTGCTCGTCAACGAGAACGCAGGCGTTGTCTTCAAACCGCACTCGTTCTTTCCCGCGACGGAATTCGCGGCGTTGGCGGATTATAAGCGCGCGCTCTTTTTTCTTTACCATGTCAGGACGCCCTTTTTTGACTGAAACGATTACAACACTGCCTATTCCGGCGCTTGGGTTTCGGCGTAGTCGCGGCTTAGCTCCGACTACGCCAATTACTTCCACGATTTTTGCTCCGCTATTGTCATCGCACGTCAAGCGCGTTCCAATCGAAATTCCCTTCGTCACGCGAGCGCTTAGTCCAAGCATTTAAACCAACTAAACACGGTTGAAAACAAACTAACTCGAAAAACCACGTCAATCTTTGATTACGACGTGCGACTTAGTTTTGCTGAGTTTCCGGCATTCCGCGATTCGCACGATGTCGCCTTCCTTCACCTTCATACACTCCGGAACGTAAGCGTGAATTTTGCTACGCCGTTTTTCCAAGCGCTCGTACTTGCGTACTCGCTGTACGCTTGGAATCTCTACTACAACGGTCTTGCTCGCTTTCGCGCTAACCACCTTGCCTTCGAAAACGGCGCCGCGAGTGCGCAGCGAACCGTGAATGGGGCACTTCGCATCTTTGCATTCAACCATTTTTTCCACTTTTCTTGCTTTCACTTCGGCATCTTCGCTATTTTTTGTGCAATGCGCTTCGTTCTGTCTTCAGGGCGGCATACGAAATCATCGCCCCGCGCTTCACAATGCAAGTCGGGAAAAACGAACGTCACTCCTTTTTTTGGAATGCGCTTGTTTTTCCCGTCGCTCGTTCGAACAGTTAGAGTCGAGAGACTCTCGTCGACTACGACGCCCTTCAAGGCAAGCAGTCCTCTGCAACTCGCGTCCTTCACGAAAACGCGTTCACCGATGATTTCACCCATCAACGCGACGAGGTTTTCGCGTTTCGCGAAGCGTTGCTTTCGAACGCTTGCGGAAGGCGCTTCTTCACAAGCGGCCATAAGCGCTAAGTTATCGCACTAAGCGAAGGCAATTATTTTGCTGAAAGGGGTTTTTAAAGCCCGCGCCTGACGCTAAGCTATAGAGAACATCAGCCAGCGCTAATTAGTTCGCGCGGGTAACCAAGCTTGGCTAAGTAATCAATTGTTTTTTGTGTGTGGTCGCCTTGAAGGACTATCACACCGTCCTTCGTCGTTCCGCCGCAAGCTAGCAGCCGCTTGAGTTCCTTCGCTGCGCGCTCGAGCTCGTCGCCATGCAGCCCTTCTACTATTGTCACGAATTTCTTGAATCGCTCGCGCCGCGAGTAAACTCGAATTCTTTGAGTGGTATCTTTCTCGATTGCTTGGCAAGCGCAAATTTCCTTTGGCAAACCACACTTAGCGCAGATTTCCGCCAAATTCTGAAACCTCGAGTTCAAAACAAGAAAGAAAGCACAGTCCAGCCATCGTTTAAACTTTGACTCCTCGCTTGCTTAAAAGCGTTTTTATGCGAGCGCGCAGCCTGCGCATCTCGCGGTATTTTCCCGGGTTTGCTGGCTTACCACTGGTCTTTCGCGTGCGTAGTTCCGCAAGGAGTTCAGCCTCAAGTTCCGCGAGCTTATTCTGCAAGTCAGCGTTCGACATTCCGCGCAATTCCGTTTTCTTGACTAAAGCCACTACACGCTCACCAATTCAAGCTCATTCATTGACTAAAGCGTCAAGCATTTTCATTTTCTTTTCTTGCTTCCTTCTTCTTGCGCGAAGCTTTTAACGCCGTATCACTCTTAGCTTCCACACTTACTTCGTCCTCGTCCTCATCTTTGACGCTGGCGACGCTAGGCGATTGCGCTGCTTCCTTGGCTTCGCCGAGTGCTTTCTCGACTGCTGCAGCTTCTGCCTTCGCTTCTTCGGAAAGCGCTTCGCCACTCGCTTCGCCGAGCGCACCGCCTTCCACTGCTTCCAGCGCGGCGGGCGCGGTTTCAGGAAGGTTTAACGCGTTAACTTGGTCAGAGAACACGGTTCCAGGCGGGACTATTCGCACGGTTACTCCAATCGCACCTGCCTTGAGATAAGCAGTATAGCGCCCGACGTTTACTAGCTTCATCGCCTCGCCGCTTTTCTTTAAGTAGCCTGCGCGCGCCGTTAGCGCTTTCGCTTTCGCACCCTTGCCAACAACTTTGCCTGCGACGCGAATTTCAGCGCCGAGCGCGCCTGAATTCATTACTTCGCGGAGGGCGGCGCGCATAATTGGCTTGATGCGGGGCTTGAGCTCGATTTGCTTGCCCACGCGTTCAGCAACTAGTTTGGCGTCGAGTTCAGGACGCTCGACTTCAACTACTTCGATTTGCGGGTTTTCAATCGCGAAGCGCGACGTGAGTTCGTCGCACAATTCCTTGATTGCTTTTCCTTTTTTTCCAACAACGATTCCAGGGCGGCGCACGAAAATGCTTATGCGGGTTGCAATCGGCGTTTTCTGTATTTCGATTTTCGACACGCCTGCGCGCTCGAGTTCGCGATCAAGAAACATTTTCACTGCGAGGTCGGCAAGCGCGGTTTTCACGAATTTTTTTTCTACAGCCAAAAACTCACCTGAAAATAATGAAGATAATTACGCTTTGACTTCAACCCTGCTTTTTTCTTTCTCCCAGTTTTTTTCTAGACTTCTTTTTTCTTTTTTCTTCTCTCGCTTGTTTTTTTCTTTCTTTTTTCCTTCACTTGCTTCGCGTTCTTCAAGAATTATTTCAGCGCGCGCGGTTTCGTAGTTCGACCAGACTGGCCGCCTGCCGTAGCCGACGGTCGCGGGACTAGCCCAAAACCTGCGGTATCGCGGAAAAGAATTCTGCTTGAAGGCGGCGGCGTGTCTTACGACCAAGCGTTTTTCGTCGAGTCCCTTGTGGCTCGCGTTCGCTACTGCGTTGCGCAGCAATTCTTTCACTAGTTTGCATTCTTTGCGCGGGTAACGCCCTTTCCTGCCTCCGAGTTCGCTGCGGTGCCCGACGCCTTTCGCGAACTTGCGGTAAGGAATCGCGCGCCGCAACGCAATCGCCTCGTCGAGAATGCGGAATGCTTCGTCGATTTTTTTCCCGCGAATCGTGGCGCACACTTGCGTCAAGTCTTTGTAAGAAGCGTCTGCGTCGTGAAACTGTGCTGACGCGGTCTTCTTAGCTTCTTCTTGCTTGAGTTTAACCGAGTAACGGTAAATGCTCACTAGCCATCACTTTAGTTCTACCGCGGTGCTTCCTCGAGTCGCACCAATTCCTGGACCGCCGTGTTTCACCATTTTCGTGGTAATCGCGTACTCGCCGAGGCGGCGTCCAAGCATTTCCGGAATAATATTCACGTCGACGAACGACTTTCCGTCGTAAACTTGAATGCGCGAACCAACCATTTCAGGGAGAACAACCATTTCGCGAAAGTGAGTGCGCAACGGCTTCACTTGCTTGCCTGTTTTTTCTTTCGCCTTGTGCTTGCGAAACTTTTCAAGAAACTTGCGGATTTGATGGTTCATTCGCTTGAGCGTTCGCCGTTGTTTTGACGGCACGAGCCGCACGAAGTCGTCTAACGGCATCGCCTGCAATTCTTCAAGAGTTTTCCCGTAAAAACTGAATTTTTTAGCCAAAAAATTCACCTTCAACCCGCTTTTTTTGTCGCTTAATTACTTCCCGGTTTTTCCTTCGCCTTGCTTCGCCTGCTTGACTTCTGCAAACTGCGTCTTGCCGCGCTTTCGTCCAGTGCGCCGCGCTGCGACAAGCCCAACCTTCGCGCCAGGCGGAGTACTGCGCGAAATCGTTGTGCGCGCGCCAAAACTTTTTCCGCCGTGCGGGTGATCGTAAGCACTCATCGCTGTCCCGCGAACGCGCGGGTAATACTTGTTGCGAGCGCGCATCGCGTAAAACCTCGCGCCTGCCTTAACGAAAGGCTTTTCAGTGCGTCCTCCGCCGCACGGAATTCCAATCGTCGCCAAGCAACGCGGGTCGAATACAACGACTTTCTTCGATGGAAGTTGCACGCTCACGCGCCGCGTTTCTTCGTCGCGCCCAACCACGAACGCAGCCACGCCGCTCGAGCGCATCAAGCGCCCCCCGTCACCTGGACGCGCTTCAAGGTTGAACACTGGAGTTCCTTCAGGAAGCGAGCCGAGTTCCATGATATTGCCGATTCCGAGTGAGTCGCCGCGAAGAGCGACTTCATCGCCGACAGCAAGTCCTTCAGCAGCGACGGCGTAAAAACGCTTGCCGTCGTCAGAAAGCATCTCCGCGAGCAGAGTGTGCCTGCTCGGGTCGTCGACGAAGCGCAATACTTGAGCGCGACGCGCGCCCGCCGAGAAATCGTAGCGCACTTGCGCCGCAAAGCGGTGGCTCGGCGCACGAAAAGAAGGAGAACCTTTTCCGCGGCGTTGTTGAATTAATTTCGTTCCCAAAAAACCACCAGCAAGTTTCTTTACTTCCTGCAACCAAGACAATCAAATTAGTTTTAGTTTTGCAGCCAAATCGCTCGCGGCTCCAGCTCGCGCGAATCGCACGACTGCTTTCTTGCGTCCGTCGAGAGTGCGCAAGACGTTTACGCTAACCACGCGTTCGCCGAATTTTTTCTCGATTTCCTTTTTCACATCGCTTTTCTTCGCTTCACTAGCCACGACGAAAGTCAACTTGTTTTCTTTCTCGATCGCGCCAACGGCTTTTTCCGTCGTCAACGCATACAACACGAAAGCCATCACCAGTCACCATCTAAAAGGCCGTGGCTACTTGATTCAGCCATTCAGCATCACAGATACAATCCATTTTCGCTTAATTTCGCGAGCGCGTTCCGCGTGAAAACAGCGAGGCGACCTGCGTCCCCGCCTGGCGCGAGGAGTTCAGCGTTTAATTTGTCGACGCGCACTGCATCCACGCCTGGAAGATTGCGGACGGCGCGCCAAACGCCTTTATCTTCGCCGAAAACGATGAGAACGCTTTTAGGTACTCGGTAACCGCCTTTGCGCAAGCGCGCGCGTCCACTGCGCCGCTTTCTCGCGCGAGCAGCGCGCTCTAAATCGTTTTCCAACCCGAGGGCTTTAAGCGTTTTCTTCGCGTCCTTGACTCGCGAAAGCGACTCAAAGGCGTCTTCAACGACTATCGGCGCAGTGAAGCCATTGCCGACAGCGTGCCCGCGCGCTTTCACGAGCGCGGCGTTCGCGCACGCCGCAAGCGCGCTGCGAATCGCCTTGTTGTTTTCCTTGAAATTAATGCGTTCTCGCAGTCTTTTTTCGACTTTCGGCGGGTGCGCGCGCCTCCCGCCTCTCGCGTGCGGCACGATGCGGACGCGGCCTGTTCCGCCGCCTGAAATTTTTTCGCGCGGCAAGCGCGAGCGTCCAGTGTTGATGATTTGCCTCCAAGCGTGGCGTCGTCCGTAGTAACGCGCGCTCGTTTGAAGTCCGGCAAGCAAGAAAGTCCCTTTCGGCTGCAAGCGCGCCGTTGCTTCAGCGTGAAACGCGCGGCGAATCAAGTCTGGGCGGTATTCTTCGTTGAATTGAGTCGGCAACTCTACTTCTCCACGCTTTGCTCCGTCCAAACCAAAGACAACCGCTTTCACGAAAAACACCGCGCTAAAAAATCAAAATCTCGTTCACGCTTTCTGCTTGACTATCAACTTGATGTCTGGTTTTTTCTCGGGAAAATGACGCAAAGGCTTGCGTAAAACGACGAGCCGCTTGCTTGGGCCAGGCAGGCTTCCTTCGACAAGCAAATAGTCGCCGCGTAACGCGCCGTAATGCGCTATCGCGCCAGTCTCTGAAACTTCTTTTGAATCGTGCATTATTCGCATTATGCGCTTGGCGCGTTCAGTTCGACGGTGAAACCCCGTTTGTCCAGCGCGAGGAACCCTGTAAGAAACCTTGGCTTGGCGTTCGGCGCCAATCGCGCCGCCGTGCCGCCTCGCCTTCGAAGCTTTCCGAGGGCCAAGCGAAACGCCGAAACGACGCACGACGCCTTGCCACCCGTAACCCTTCGTTACCGCTATTGCGTCGGCTAGCGCGCCTTCCTTGAAAACGTCGTTCACGCGAACTTCTTTTCCAAGCAATGCGGCCGCGGCGGCTAATTGTTCTGCCGGCGTTTTTCCGCCAACCGCGCACTCGAAAAACTGCGGCGTCTTGTTTCCCACGCCTGCCTTCCAAGGTTGAGTGCAAAGCAAGACGCGCACGCAAGCGATTTCACTCGCGCGCTTCTCAAAATCCTCGATTATGCGCTTCGTCTTTTTCGCGCTCGGCTTCACGCGGCGCGCTTGCTTTGGGGCGTTCGGCGCCACTACTTCACCCATTCGCTTGAGCCCGAAAGGCGTCTGCTCGTAAAAAACGACTGAGTAAACGAAGACAGGCGGAGTTTCCACGATGGTTACGGCGCGCGAAATTTCTTGTCCTTTAGTCAAAGATTCGCTGTCGTCAATCATAAGCACTCGCGTCATTCCCGCTTTAAAACCGGGAAACGCTTGCAAACCCCCTCCAGCCGCGTTTGGCGCAGCCCAAGCGCGCACTCTCGGCGCGATGCGGCGCGCTCTCGCTCGGTGCCAAAACGCCCTCGAACCCCTCAAGGGCCCTCTTTTTCCCAAAACCAATTCACCCTACAAAAAAACTCAAGCCCGCAAAAATGCGTTTGAAAAACCAAAGCGCGTCAAGCGCTTATAGCGCTTTTTACTCTGCTTTAACGCGCGTTACTACGCTAGGCGTTTTTTTGAATAACACGCGCGTGTTGCAGTAAGGACAACGCACGAACTCGATTTCCTTGTCTTGAAATTCCTTTCCGCACTTCGGACAAACGTACAAAACGCATTTCCTCCGAAAAAGAAAAACAATTTTTTGACTAAAGCAATTTAAAAATCTTTCCTGGCCGCACTATACTCGAAAAAAAAGCGTTAAACCATGCGCGAAACGAGAAAAAAGCACTTAAACATATTTTCTCGTCAAACAGAAGCAGTAAAGCCTTTCTTTCCGAACTCGCACCGCAGCTCGCGCGTGAGCGCGAGCGCTCGCTCGTTGAGTTCCAAAACTTTTTTCTCGAAGCCCGCGATTTTTTCTTCCAAGCCCGTGGTTGCAGGAAAGATTTTTTTCTTGGTCAAAACGCTTTTCTTTACTGAATCGCGCAAAGCGCCAACGCGCACGATTAATTCTTCTACTTCCAACGCCGCTGCTTGCGCGTCTACGTTAAGCAAGGCAATTTTCTTGTTCACCACATCACTGTAATACTGGTTCGCGCCTAAATACTGCGCGAATTCGCCTATCGTGTTGACGAAGTCCGCGAGCTCCTTGAGCCGCGCGGCACTCACTCCGTACCGCGTCAACAATTCTTTTTCAACTGCTTCATCAGTTTTAGTCATTCGCTTCACCCAAAGCCTCTGACGGGATTTGAACCCGTGACCTCTTGCTTACCATGCAAGCGCTCTACCAGTCTGAGCTACAGAGGCGACGCGCCGCGATGCCCGCGCGGCGACAACTTATTAAGCGCGAAGTATAAATAATTTCCTTCTCGTTTGCACTCGGGTGATTACTGAATGGGAAAATTTCCAGTTGCAGACCGCGCGCTCGCGCGCGTTTGGGTTTGCAAGAAGTGCAAGGCGCGCAACCCCGCGCGCGCCGAACGCTGCCGCAAGTGTTTTTACACGAGCTTGCGGCCGAAGAGGGCGCGCAAAAAAGAAGTTAAAGGCGGAAAGTAAAAAAAGCGATGCCAAGCGACGCCAAAAAGTTTTTGAAACGCGACTGAAAACCAATTTTAATTTAGTGGAAGCGTTATTTTTTCGCGCAGGGGTGGCGGAGCCTGGAAAACGCGCGGGACTTAAGACCCAGAAACGACGAAAAAGAAAATCGCTGTTTTGGAAAAACAAGCGCGTAGGTTATCCCGTCTCTCAGGAGTTCGAGGGTTCAAAAGCACTTTTTTGCTTGCAGGCGAAAACCCGCACTAAAAAGCGCTGAAAATCCCTCCCCCTGCACTTTACCCACGTCTCTAAGCACTAGCCGATTCAGCGTTTTTGTGCCGAATTTGGCGC
>JAVYMB010000006.1:0-15655 GCA_038740145.1 Candidatus Norongarragalinales archaeon
CGGCGTTGAAGTAACTCAAGAGAAAGCCGAGTAGCGACACAAGGGCGAACGTGCGCGTGCCGAGAATCGGTCGCTTCCTGCCGCGCTCGCGTTCTAAGCCAATGAGTCCTCCAACCGCGAGCGACAACAGCGCGCGGAAAGCAAAGTCTAACACGAAAGATGGTACGCCTTACACTTATTAAAAACAATTGAAAAACGAGCACTCACGCGACTAAAAAACCAAAACTAAAAAATTAGACGGCGTAATTCAAAGAATTCGAAAATTCAAACGCGCTTCTTTCCTTCGCGGTGAACCGCGTCAGCGATTTCGCGCACTCGCTTTACGCCTGTTTCTTCAAAAACGTTTCCAACGTGCACGCCGTGCGCGCCAGCTCGAATCGCTGCAGCTGCATGCTTTGCGTTCTTCACTCCGCCAGCGTAAAAGTAAAGCAAGTCGTCACTGCACACTCGCGCGATTGCGTTAATCAATTCGCTTGGCGCCGGGCTAGGCGCTCCGCTTCCACTATCCGTAATGAAGACGCGCGCCCCCAAGTATTTCGCTGCGAGAGCGCACGCTGCAGCGAGGTCGGGCCTGTCGCGCGGCACAGCGTTGGCGTTTCCAATCCATCCGACGGCGCGTCCGGGTTCGATGATGACGTAGCTGGTTGGAATCGCTTCGATGCGCATGCGTGCGACTACCGGCGCCGCCTGGATTTGCGCGGTGCTAAGCCAGTAAACGTCTTTTGAATTCAACATTTGCATGAAATACACTGCGTCCGCTTCGGAAGTCAAGCCTCCAGGCGAGCCGGGGTAAAGCACGACGGGCAAGCCAGGCGCCGCTTCCTTAATCATTTTCACGGTGTCGTCGAGCGTCCTGCCTTGCACTCCAATGCTTCCGCCGACGAGTATGACGTCAGCGCCTCCTTCGAAACTCGCTTTCGCCACTGCCGCGCCTTTTTCAAGCGGCAACTTGTCTGGATCAATCAAAGAAAACAATAGCGCGCCTTTAGTGGCCAGTTTCTCTTGGTAATATTTCAACGTTTTTCCATCGCGCAAAAACAACCACCCTGCTTGAAATTATCCGCATAGTGTTTTATTAAGAGTTGTGGCGCGCTCGCTTCACTGCGCGCTCGACTTTCTCGAGTAAATCTCTAGTGCTTCCCGAGTTATCGATTTCGTAGTCGGCTGCCGCGTTAACGTTCTTAATCCCCCACCCCTCTCCTTTTGCTTCAAGCGACTCGCTTTTCTTGAAAGCCGCGAGCGAGGAAGTTTTCTCGCATTCTCTCTTGCGAAGTTTTGCGCGTCTGTAACGCAATTCAATTGGAGCGGTAACGGCGATTAAAAAAAAGTTTTTTCCGAACGCACTGCGAAACACGCGGACTTCATCGAGATTTCGAAAGCCCTCCACTACGGCGTACTTGGCGTCGGTTTTTTTTATTCGCGCGGCGAGGCGCCGCGCCCAAATGCCGTTGCCGAATTTTTTCTTTTCCTCGGCGCTCAACGCCTGCAGTGCTTCTCGCGTGATTTTTTGTTTTTTCTTTTTTAAAGCCAAGCGCACTTCGTCGCCGAGCGAGTAAACGCTGCAGTGAAGCAAGCGCGCAGCGTGTTCAGCCGCAGTTGTTTTTCCGCTGGCGAATAGTCCCGCGAACCCCAGTATTTTCAATTCAAACACTTTTTGGTTTTAATGTGCCACGTTTTTCCGTCGAATTCGAGCGTCAAACTATTAACGTGTTCTACATCGTTGCACGTGGCCTTAAGCAACGCTTCTCGAATTGTGTTTTCATTTAACGTGGGTTTTTTTTGTGTGACAAAAAAGTGGTCTGCGCCTTTAAAACCACTGACTACTACGCAATGTCTTTCTTTATCTAGTTGTTTTAGGAACTCGGCGCTTTCTCCTCTTCTGAAAACGCCTTTTCGCGGTGGTTTTACGAGAGTCATTTTTCAACACTTTTAAAGCGCGTCTAGCTAGAGAGTTTAAGGGTAAGCGCGGTTGATGACTCGCGGAAAAGGAACTGCGTCGCGGATGTGTTCAAGGTTTAACATCCACTTGATGAGGCGTTCTATGCCGAGTCCAAAGCCGCTGTGCGGCACGCTTCCGTATTTGCGCAAGTCGAGGTACCACTCATAGTTTTTCAAGTTTAATCCTTCTTCGCGCATTCGCTTTACTAAGCGAGCGTAATTCCACTCGCGTTCGCTTCCGCCGATTATTTCTCCGTGTCCTTGCGGCGCTAGCAAGTCAGCGTTGAGCACGTGTTTTCCGTCGCCCGCTTCAGCCATATAAAACGGCTTGCTGCTACGCGGCCAATTGTAGACGAACAAGGGCTTGTCTAAATCCTTGGTAAGCGCGTCTTCGTGCGGAGAACCGAAGTCGTCGCCCCACTCGAACTCGAATCCTTCTTTTTTTAGTTTTTTCACCGCGTCATCGTAACTCAAGCGCGGAAAAGGCGGCTCGACGACGATTAAATCGCTTGGCTTCCTGAATTTGGCGAGCAAATCACCGTGTTTTTTTGCGAGTTGGTGGCAAGCATAAGACACCAGTTCTTCTTCCAAACGCATGTTGTCTTCATTGTCGAACCACGCGGCTTCTTCCTCCAAGTGCCAGTATTCAGTCAAGTGCTTCGTTGTCCTACTTTTTTCAGCGCGGAAACTCGGTGCGAGAATGAAAACGCGTTCAAGCGCCGTGATGAACGCTTCGTTGTAGAGCTGCCCGCTTTGAGTTAAGTACACTTTGTCGCCGAAGTAATCGACTTCAAAGAGCGTGGAACCTCCTTCACAGCCGGCTTTAGTGAAAATAGGCGGCGCGATTTCGTAAAACTCGTTTTCGTCGAAGAATTCGCGGAGATAGTGCACGATCCAATGCCTTGCTTTCATAATGTTAGTCAAGTGCTGCGAGCGTAGCCACAAGTGCCGCACGTCAAGAAGGAATTCAGGGCTTTGGTCTTTCGTTATGGGGAACGGTTCAGCCGCGTGAATCAACTTAAACGCGCTCGCCTGCAATTCCTTGCCGCCAGGCGCGCGCTTGTCTTCACGCACTTTTCCTTCGACTACGACGCTTGATTCTACGAGCGCTCGCTCCGCTTCAGCGAATTGCGTTTCGCTCACGCTGCTTTTTTTAATCGTTACTTGCATTAAGCCAGTCGCATCGCGCACGACAGCGAAAACTACTCCTCCGCTAGAGCGCGTGCGGTGAATCCAGCCACGAATAGTCGCGTCCGCGCCGTCTTTCAACGCGAGCGCTTTCTCGATTGGAATTACGCCTTGAAACTCTTTCACTGCAACCACCTAGTATTACGCGTAACTACTTCTTTACTCGCCGCGTGTTTAAAACAAGAACGCAAATGCGAAAAACGCTGTGTGCTTCAGCTAACGAGGAAAGCCCACCAAGGCTGTTCGATTTTCTCAACTGCCCCTGTGTGCGCGTTCACGGTTGCGGCGACGTCTATGCTGACGGGAATGAAGAACAAAATCGTTCCCCCGCGGCTTCCTTTCACCGCGAATTCAGCGTCGCCAGCCGCCGATTGGCTGAAAATTATTTCGTTGAGTTGCTCGATTGAGGCCGCAGCGGCGGCGTTCGCAGCAGCGCGATCAGTGTGTACGAAGCCAGAGTCGTTAACTGCCGCGCCGCCGCATTTCTTGACGCGTGCTTTCGCGTCGCACTCGCAGTCTTTCGGACAAAAAACAGGCGTTGGAGTCGGCGTTGGGCTTGTCGTCGCTTTCGCTTCGCCTCCACAGTTGTTTGCATACAACTTAAGCGTTTCTCCCGCGTTGTGCCCCTTGAAGTTCACGCACTTTTTGTCGTCGAAATTCCAAATGCACGCCGCGTTCTTCTGGCACGCCGCGCAGTCGGAATACTTAGAGCAGTCGCTTTCCTCACAAAAACTCGGGAGAATCACGTTGTCTGCGTTCGGCGAGTTCTTTGTTTTGAATTCACTCAAAGGGCTGTAAGGAACGCATGCTTCTTCCTTCAGCGACCACTGGCACTTGCGCTTGACGCCAGCTTCGCCAGCACAAGAAAAGCAGTCTGCGTATTCAAAGCAATACGCTTGTTTTTCTTTTTCCTTTTCTTTTTTCGACGGGCAATTTTTTTTCTCGTCAATCCAACCCGCCTTCAACTCGCTCGCGTTGAGTGCCTTCCACTCGTCGCTTCCAAGGCACGCACCAACGAAAACGCTCCAACCACACTGGCTTTTTCCTTCAGCGTTCTTCGGCGCTTTCACGCAACTCTCGCAAGACGTGAACGAATTGCATTGCAAGGGAGGCGAAGGAATTGGTTGCGTTGGCGTCGCGCTTGCTTGCGGCGCGATTGGACTGGCGGCAGGCGCGGGCGTTGGTTGCCCTAGCGCAGGAGTTGGAACTTCGCTCGGCAGTTGCGGAGTCGGGCCTGGAATCTGGTTTTGCCGTACGGTTACAGGCGCTGGCGCCGCTGCTGTTTGTTGCGCTGGCTGCGGTTGTTGCGCTCCCCAGCCTCCTGGTGGCGCCGCTGGCGCTGGACGCCTGCAAGAATAACTGCACATCGGCGCGTTGCACGGAACGCAAGCTCCTCCATTCCAAATGCATCCTGCTCTGTAAGTGCAGTCGTTGCAAGTTCTGGCTGACGCGCAATAATGTTCTTTCCAGTAAATATCTTGGCAGCCCAAGTAGTCGTACCAACGCATTGGGTGCCCGTCTGGCGCGGTCGGGCATTCAGGCTCGGGTTCCGGAGTTGCTTCGCCGATTCCCGAGTCGGGATAACAATAATTTGCGGGAGTGCAAGGCGGAAACGTCGGGAAAGAAGGCTCAACGCCGGCGCCGCCTTCGCTTACAGTGCTGGGGCTCACGCAGTAATTTTGCCCGGGATAGCAAGGCGCCAAATAGTTTTCTGGTTGCTGGGGTTCAGTGGGCGTGGCAGTCCAAGAAGCGCTCGGTTGTCCAGTGAAACTAGGCACGCCTGGCGGAGAGTAAGGCAAGTAGTTCGGCGGTCGCCACGCCCAGTACTCGCCAGGCGTTTCCGCTTGCTCGTAAGGACTCCAGCCTTCAGGCGCCTGTGGAAGGGGCAGCCCGTCGTCGGCGCGCGGCGCCGCAGTGAAATACTGCGGGCAGTTTGCGGCGCAAGTCGACGGGCACAGCGTGCCGCATTGCTCGTTACCCCGCCAACCGATGCAACGTACGCGTTGCACTCCGATAAGCAGGAGCCGACGCAACTCGCGTAACACTCGCTCACGCTGTTGCCCGGATAAAAATACCATTGAAAATAGAATTGTTGCCAAGTGAGTTCTCGTTCTTGCGCTGCAGTGAGTGAAGCTGAAGACAACAACAAGAATGCGGTGGTTAAAGTGAATATGGAGGAGTGAATCGGAAACGCCCGCAACTTTTTTTCGTCCACCGACAACCCTCCCTTTCAAGCGTTCATTACTCAACCGCTTCAAGTGTTTTTCGAATCCACTTCTTCGAGTGCCTTCAAAACGCTTGCAAGCGCGGCGTCGCCGCTGCCTCCGCCGACGAACTCGCTTAATTCCGAGCGCATCGTCTGCGCTTGCCTTTTGACTGTCGATTGTTGGGCGGCGATCTTGGATTTCGCTTCGCTTGCCTTGACGTTGTAGTCCGCCAGTATTCCTTCGTTTTGCGTTAGGAATGCTGCGAAGTAATTCCAACTCGTGAGCGCCTGCCTCGCCTTGAGAGCGTAAGCGCTAGCAAACGCCGCCTTGCGCGAGAGCGTTGAGTTGTCGAGCGGCAAACCAGCGTAGCCGTTAGCCAACTCGTTCAACTCGCTCAAGTCGTTGTTGAAAATCATTAACTGCTCGTAATAGCGGTCGCCGACGGCGTAGACGCGTCGCCAGTGCACGCCAGGCAAGTAAAACCCGATTAAGATGAAAGCGGTGATTAACGCGAAGGCGAGGACGACGCGCGCCACGCGTTCTTTGAGTGAAAGTGACGGCTTTGCAGGCAACTGCGTTGATTTCGTTTTTTCGACGTGTTCTCTTAACGCACCGCCGCACCTCGGGCAATAGTTTGAAGCGGCTTGCGCGAGTTTCTTGCCACAGTTAGGGCAATACTTCACTTAATCAACCCGAATTATTTTCTTCGAAAGACGCGATCGCGTCTTCAGCGAGCTGCAAGACTTCGGCGGCGACTTTGAGGCGTGCTGCGTTGGAGCCAACGAATTCCTCAAACTCCGCTTTCCCTTCTACCAACATTTTCTTCAGGTGCGCCTCGATTTTCTCGCTTTCCTTCAGCACTTCCGCTTCGCTCGCGTCTTGTTTCACCATGCCTAGCCTCTTGAATTCAGCAAAGTTTTTGTGAACGAATTGTCGGAAGCCGTCTAAATGCGCTTTAAACTCGTTGATAACCAAAATTAATTTCTTCGCGGTCTCGACTTTTCGCGCGAAATTGTATTCGTTGAGTTTGTCACTCCCATACTCGACGCCAGTCGCATTCAATTTTTCCATATCGAAAACGAACGCGTTCGAAAACCGCATTAACTCGTTTTGCAATTCGCCTTTGCGCTGCGCGTCAAACGCGATTTTCGCTCGTTGCGCGTCTTCAAAGCGCTTTTGCTGCGCCTCTCGCAACGCGGTTTGAAACTGTTTTTCCTGCGCCGCTTGTTTTTCCTTGACTATGTCGCGCATTTCTGCGTTTGAGATGAAGTTCATGCAAGCGGCAAGCAGTAAAACCGCGACTGCGACCGCCGTTGTTTTAGGGTGGCGCTTGGCGAGTGCAGCGAAACCGAGAACGGCGTTGTACGCCGCGGCAGCGGTTTTTTCTCCGAATGCACTGAGCGACTCAAGCGAAATGAAGTTCAAGCAGTTTTTGAAATCCGTCTTCCTGTTTTCACTAATAGCCGCACGTCGCTACGTTTTAAAACGTTTTCGTTTTTTAAACAGCCGTGATCTTCAGTGTTCAAGCAAAAGGTTTTGAAAAAATGAAAAGCAGGTGTTTAGTGCCTCCGTTTCGCGAAAAGAAGCGTTTTTCTTCTTTTTCCAGCGTTTTGCGGCGTTTTTAAATAGGGTGGCATAGATTTATAAAGGAGTTTTGCGGAAAATAAAAAGCCGTTCTTAAAGCGCGGCGCTTCGCGTTGCGCGTTAAGGACGTTTTTCTAATGCTACAGTTCCCGGCGAGTTTCAAGCTGTAGGCCCGTTAGTCGCAGTCGCTTCCGCCTGTCTAGGCGGAACCGTCTGACTAAACGGCGATGCAAGCGGTGCGAAACCAATCGCTTTTTCCAACTGTAGCGAGTATGGGCAGCGAACAAAGACCTTTAAGAACGCTTAAGCGTTTCGGCTCATTCGCTTGCGACGAAGGCTTCGAATAGCAGCTATGGAAATGGAAAATTCTTTCGCAGTTTCGTTTAAGCGATTGCGAACGCAACGTCCATTTAGAGAAGCGTCAAGCTCTCAATATGGAACGACACCAGTTGATCCTGCTGGAGGGCACCGCTATCGGATTGCTATTAAGCCATGCAAGTCTAAGGACTTTCGCTTGAAAGTCCTGGCGTACGGCTGAGTAACACGTAGTCAACCTACCCCAAAGACGGGCACAACCTCGGGAAACTGAGGACAATTCCCGGTAAGCCAAGGAGTTTGGAACAACCCTTGACTGAAAAGAGCCCGTGAATTGCAGCGGGTTTCGCTTTGGGATGGGACTGCGGCTGATTAGCTAGACGGCGAGGTAATGGCTCACCGTGGCGATAATCAGTAGGGGCTATGGGAGTAGGAGCCCCCAGACGGGCACTGAGACAAGGGCCCGAGCCCTACGGGGTGCAGCAGGCGAGAAACTTCCGCAATGCGCGAAAGCGTGACGGGGGTAGTCCGAGTGCCAGCCGAAAGGCTGGCTTTTCGCGAGACTGAATCTCTCGCGGAATAAGAGTCTGGGCAAATCCTGTGCCAGCCGCCGCGGTAATACAGGTGGCGCGAGTGGTGCCCGCGAATATTGAGCTTAAAGCGCCCGTAGCCGGCTTCGCAAGTTTCCCGTCAAATCTTTCGGCTTAACCGAAAGGCGCGCGGGAAATACTACGAGGCTCGAGAGTGGGGGAAGCCAAGAGTACGTTAGGGGGAGCGGTAAAATGCTTTAATCCTTAACGGACTACCAGTGGCGAAAACACTTTTTTGCCTGCAGGCAAAAACCTGTACTAAAAAAAGTGTCGCTGAAGCGCTTGGCTAAAACACGTCTGACGGTGAGGGACGAAGGCTAGGGGAGCAAACGGGATTAGATACCCCGGTAGTCCTAGCAGTAAATGATGCAGACTTGGCGTTGCAGCCAATTCGATTGGTTGCAGTGCCGTAGGGAAACCGTTTAGTCTGCCGCTTGGGGAGTACGTTCGCAAGAATGAAACTTAAAGGAATTGGCGGGAGAGCACCACAAGGGGTGGATGCTGCGGTTCAATTGGACTCAACGCCGGGAAACTCACCCACAGCGACGGCAGGATGAAGCTCAAGCTAAAGACTTTAGTTGACAAGCCGAGAAGTATTGCATGGCCAGCGTCAGTTCGTGCCGTGAGGTGTCAAGTTAAGTCTTGCAACGAACGAGATCCCTGTCCACTGTTGCCACGCGCGAGGAAACTCGCGCAGCACTCTGTGGAGACTGCCTGCGTTTAAGTAGGAGGAAGGAAGGGGCGACGCTAGGTCAGTATGGTCTGAATCTGTGGGGCCACACGTGGCATACAAAGGTTGGGACAATGCGTTACAACGCCGAAAGGCGGAGTCAATCGCCTAAACCCAATCCCAGTCCAGATTGCGGGCTGAAACTCGTCCGCATGAAGTTGGAATCCCTAGTAATCGCGTGTCATCATCGCGCGGTGAATATGTCCCCGCTCTTTGCACACACCGCCCGTCAAGCCATCCAAGCGAGGTTTTAGTGAGGCTACCGCGTTGCGGCCGTCGAGCTAGAGCTTCGTGAGGGGGGTTAAGTCGTAACAAGGTAACCGTAGGGGAACCTGCGGTTAGATCACCTCCAATAAAAAAATTCGAGAGAATTTTTTGAGTTGGAGTTTGCAAGTCCTTTAAGCGATTCGAAACTAAAACGAAAAAATTTTCCACCGTAAACGCTGCAGTAATTCGAAGCCTTGAAAAAAGAAATTGGGCTCGTGGCGCAGTGGCAGCGCGCGCGCTTTGCAAGGCACTTCTTTTCTTTTGAAAAAGAAAAGACCTGCACTAGAAAAGAAAAAAACGCGAAAACCAAAAAAGCGCGAGGTCGCGGGTTCAAAAAACCTCGGGCAAAAAACGCGATTCGTTCGCGCGTCGCGCAGTGCGCGGGTTGTGGAAATCCCGCCGAGTCCATTCGACGTGCTGCGGCGAAGCTTAAAATTGCTTCGGCGCGGCTTCAAAAATGAAGTTTCTCGAGCAAGTTTCCTTCGTGGCTGAAGGCGTCGGGAAATCGAAAGGCGGACTAAAGAAGTTTTTCGAGAAAAAACTTCGTTTTCATGAAGCCGTGTGGAAGAAAGAAGTAGAAGCAAAAGCGAAAAAAGCATGTTTGCTGGAGTAGAGAGTAGAATTGCTACTACCACTCAGTGGATGGTTTGGCTCGAATAATCGATGAAGGGCGTAGCAAGCTGCGAAAAGCCCGGGGTAGCCGCATGCAGGCCTTGAACCCGGGGTTCCCGAATTGCTTCGAAAGAAGCGAGCACCCCCTGAATTGAAATATCTTAGTAAGGGGAGGAAAAGAAACCAACCGGCATTCCGTCAGTAGTGCGAACGAACGCGGAGGAGAACAAACCGAATGCCGCGCCGCAAGGCGCGGACGAATGTGGTGTTTCGGACCGCTTTTTTAACGCGTCGCGCGAAGCCGAAGTCGGCTGGAAAGCCGCGCCGCAGAAAGTGAAAGCCTTGTAAGCGCAAGCGTTGACGCGCGAAGCGAGTTCCAGAGTAGCGTTGCCTGGTTTGGCAGCGTGAAGTCGCGAGTACTAACTCGCAATTCTAAACATAATTCGAGACCGATAGCGCACTAACGTAGTGTGAACGAAAACTGAAAAGCACCCGGAAACGGGAGTTAAAAGTGCCTGAAATTGAGTGGTTACAATAAGACGCGCGCGAGAAAGGAGTGAAGCACGGCGAAAGCCGCGCAAACCATCGTGGCGTCATACTTCTTGAAGCAAGAGCCAAGGAGTTCAAGCGAGTGGCGAGCGAAAGCAAAGCGAAAGCGATTTTCCCGCAACCGCGCAAGCGGCGAGGGGAGCCGTGGTAACTCGCGGTCAGTCACTAGCTTGAGACCCGAAGCCGAAGCGATCTAGACGCGGGCAGGGCGAAGCCTTCCTACAGGAGGGTGGAGGCCCGCAACCAGTGCTGGTCTATAAACTTTTTCTTTGAGAAAGAAAAAGTGCTTTCAAAAAGAAACCAGGAGCAAAGAAAAAGTTGGGCAACCGCTTGGGTGACCTGCGCCTAGGGATGAAAGTTCATTCGAGCTTGGCGATAGCGGGTTCCCTCCGAAGCGTATCTTAGTACGGCCCCGCGCGAGGCGGGAGTTAGGTAGAGATACTGATTCGAGAGAATGGGGCCGGAAGGCCTCGCTCTTGAGTCAAACTCCGAAGCTAACTCAGCTGTAGACCGCGGGAGTTGGGGTGCCGAGGTAAGCGCGGCATCCGAGAGGGGAACGACCCCCAATTCAGTTAAGGCCCCAAAGCAACTGCTAAGTGTAAACTCAAGGCGTTTTGATTCTAAGACAGTTGGGAGGTAGGAACAGAAGCTGCCATCCTTTAAACAACGCGTAACAGCGGACCAATCAAGGATTGAAGCGCCGAAAACGATCGGGACTAAAGCAGTTCGCCGACACTGAATCACGCGCTTCGTTGAAGCGTGGTTGAGTAGGAGGAGCGTGCGGCTCGCGCGGAAGCAAGGGCGTGAGTTCTTGTGGAGCGAGTCGCAACGAAGATCTTGGCACTAGTAGCATCTATTCCAGGCGAGAATCCTGGACGCCGGAAGGGCAAGGGTTTCTTGGCAACGCTAGTCGACCAAGAGTAAGTCGGTCCTAACGCTAAGCGCAACCGCGATGCGGAAAGGGAAACGCGTTAATAATCGCGTACCGCGCGAATGAACGCGGCAACGCAAGGCGCGCGCTCGACGCTGGCGGATAAACTCAGCCGAGGCATTCGGTTTAACGGAACCAGGCGAACGAAGTCTCGTTGAGAGGAGCAGTTCGCCAAGTCCGGAATAGCCCTCGCAAGAGGGTTGAGTCGAGTCCGACAGCCCGTGAAAAGAACGCGCGTTTTCATTTCGCGCGACCGTACCGAGAACGAGTACTCGTGGCCCTGGCAGAGCAAGCCGAGGCGTGGCAGGAGAACTAAAGCAAGGGAATTCGGCAACAATAGTCCCGTAACTTCGGAAGAAGGGATGCCTACTTTCCTCTTCAGATTGCATCAAAAAGGGGTTAGTAGGTCGCAGTAATTCCGCCGAAGCCGAAGAATAACCGTGAAGAAGATTGAACAACCCCTGACTCGCAACGATTTTTGGAGTCGTTGCGCCTAGTGATGTGGTTGATAGCGCCAGAGTTTTTTCAAGGCGGCGGCGGGACTGTACACAAGGGGACACCGACTGTTTACCAAAAACACAAGTTTCCGCGAAATCGAAAGGTTGAGTACGGAAGCTGACGCCTGCTCACTGACGGTATCTGAACCCGGGGTTCAACCTGGCGAAGGACCGTTAAAGAGCGGGAGTAACTCTGACTCTCTTAAGGTAGCGTAATACCTCGCCGCTTAATTGGCGGCTTGCATGAATGGCGTAACGAGTGTCCCACTGTCCCTGCTTTAGACCTGGTGAACCTACTACTCGGTGAACATGCCGAGGACTTCTAGGGGGAAACGAAGACCCCGTGGAGCTTAACCGCAGCCTGTTGTTGGAACGCGGTTGCGAATTCAAAGCGTAAGCAGGAGCCGTTACGCGCACTCTTTCGGGAGTGCGATAGGCGAAAGTGTGACACTGCTATTTTGCGACTGCGCTTCTCACCCCGCGCGAGCGGGGAACAGCTGCAGGTGGGCGGTTTGGCTGGGGCGGCACGCCTTCGATAAAAAAACAAAGGCGTCCAAAGGTCAGCTCATCCGCGTCAGAAACGCGGAGTAGAGGGTTAAAGACAAATGCTGGCCTGACTGTGCTCTTAACAAAATGGGGCGCAGAGACGAAAGTCGGGCTTAACGAACAACGATGTCCCTTTTAGTGAGGGCTCGTTCTGTCAGACAAGCTACCCCGGGGGTAACAGGCTCGTCGCGCCCGAGAGTTCACATCGACGGCGCGGTTTGGTACATCGCTATCGGCTCGGCTTATCCTGGCGGTGCAGGAGCCGCCAAGGGTTGGGTTGTTCATCCATTAAAAAGCCACGTTAGTTGGGTTCAGAACGTCGCGAGACAGTTCGGTGGCATCTCCTAGAAGTGTTTTGCTGCCTGAGGGAAAGGTTCCCTGAGTACGCGAGCGCCAGCGCGCTAGCAAACGCTAGGGATGACTCCACGAAAAACGTCGTTCGATGATTTTAGTGAAATGGAGTTCAACACTAAGCGCAGTCTCAGCGTTGTCGTTCGGCTTAAGAGAGGAACGGGGAATCGGCGCCTCTAGTGAACCTGTTGTTTGCAAGCAAGCAGGATAGCCACGCGCCATTCAATAACTCCTGAAGGCATAGGCTTTTCTTTAAGGAAAAAAATTTTGAAAAAAAAGAAAAAAATCTTGAAGGAACGCCGCCTAACTAAGGAGGAAGTGATTCCCAAAACGAGGCAGCTTAGGCCACTCGCAAGCAGACGAGTTTGATAGGACGGAAGTGTAAGCGTCAAGCCGCAAGGCGAGGCGTTCAGCAAACCGTTACTAACGGCCGCAACTCTTGTAACTCGAAGCAGCTTGTGATTCCGCCTTCGATGAATAAAAAGCTTTGAGTTTAAGAGTATTCTACTCCTCTTCAGCAAACGCTGCAGCCGTGCTTTTTCGCGGTGACTGCTTTTTTCTTCTTCCACGCGGCGTGAAAAAAATAAGAACGAAAACCCAGCCGCATTCCTTATTTTTTTCTCTTTTATTTGTGGCGCTTTCAATCAATTTTTCAATCTTTCAACTTTTCTTTGTGTTATCAACTTTTCTTTGTGTTATTTTGAGTTTTCGTTTGGCTAGCGCCAGCGACGAGGACGTCGAACGCTTTTTTAAGGTTGCCGCGCACTATGTTGTTTATGGCGCTACGCAAACCATTGTTCGTAGTAACCCCCGTGCAACTCGCGTCGTTGAATCGAGCAGGCGTGAAGTTCGGTGGAGGTGCCGCGGGAAAGTTTGCTGTGCCTCGCGCTGTCATTGCTCCGCCAGCGGTTCTCGAGAACTTGCGCCGAAAAAAACTCGCTGCCGCTTTGCGCAGCGGTTCCGTGGCGTTGCTTAAGCCGAGCGCATTGGAGCAAGTAAAGCGTTTCGCGAAGAAAAACTGGGTTTTCATTATCGCGGATTTGATTCCTTACGTTGGAAAGCCTTACGTGATCGCACAAGCCTCGAAGTGGTTTGCTTCGACGGAAGCGTTGTTAAAGCAAGTTGCTGTGAGTGCTGCCCGGCAACAACCCGCCGAGTTCGCCGCATGGGTTTCGCCTCGCGCTCAAGCAGTGGCGGCAGAAGGAGTTAAACGCGCTCTAGCTTTAAGGCAAGAACAACTACGGCGCGTCGCTAGAGTGCTTAACGTTAAAGGCAAACAGTATTTGTTGGTTCGAGTTAACCCGCGAGTTGTGGCGAAAATTTCACGGAGCCGCGGCGTCGTGCGAGCCGCTTAATTCCAACGAGCCCCGCGAATGCGCAAAGCGTCTTGAACCGCAGTGTCCAACACTGTTTTTTTCGGCGTGATGTCGTGCGTCTCGTTTAGTGCTGCGTTCCCGACTCGTTAAACCACCTCGTTTTTTAATCGCGCAAGAGTAACGCTTTTGCTTTTTCCGAAACAAGACTTGCAGGCGTCTTGTCGACTGAGAGGCGGTGTTAAATGAATTTCGAGGCTTTGCTTGGCTTTGCTTGGCGCTTCGCGCGAAACCGCGAGCGAGTCGGCTTATACACTTTGTTTTTGCTTGGCTCGCTTGCAGTGCTTGGACTGTTTTTCTTATTGTTGTTCGCGGTTGCCGGCGGCGCGTTCGGTGGCGCGCTTGCTTCGAGTGTATTCAAGCAGCCCAACGCGTTTTTCACTGCAACTGCAGCCAGCGCCGCAGTTTTGATTCTCGCTTTATTCTTTGTCACAGTACTGGTTTTGGCTGGAGTGTGGCTTTGGATTGACGCGGGAATCGTTAAAAACGCTGCGAGCGAGTATTCAGGCGAACGCGCTTCGCTGCGCGAGTGCCTTGCTTTCACTAAAACGCGTTTTTGGACTCTCGCCGCAGTCGTAATCCTCGCCAGCGTGATTAGTTTCGCTGCGAGTTTTCTCGCTCGCTTGCCTTTCCTTGCAGCGCCGCCGAGCGCTGCTTCAGTGTTGTTGGCTTCTTTGTTTTCGTTTCTTGCAAGCGTAATCGCCGCATTGTTCTTGTTTTTCGCTTCATACGCGGTAATCGTGGTGGGCGAAAGCGTCGTTGCTTCTTTGAGCGACAGCATCAACTTGTTTTTGAAGAATCCAATCCAAGTTTTTCTCGTCGCGTTAATAACTTTAATCGCAGCAATCGCGTTATTCGTAGTGCTCTTGATTCCTGTTGCCGTCTTGGTTTTCGCCGCAGTGTTTGCTTTAGCGTTGAAGGGCGCGCTCGGCGCTGCGTTAATGGCTTTATTCTTGCTTGTCGCGGCGTTGATTTTCCTCGTTGGCTTCGCTTTCATCTCCGTTTTCCTCGAGGGCTTCAAAACAGCAGCGTTCATCGAGTTGAAGGAGCTTGCAAAGCTTGCGATTGCCGCGCCAACGCCTTCGCTCGCTTCGCCAACTACGCCTCGCGTCGCACCACGCGCCGCCGCGCCGCGCAAGCCGAGGCGCGCGCAGAGCAAGCGGAAATAATTGAATGGTTTACTTGAGTGATTGGCGCTGCGTTGCGATTGGGCTGCTGAGCTTTAATTAGCTTGGGATTGTTTTGATTGCCTAGCGCGCCTTGTTTCTAGGCGGGCTCCACTTTCTTAGTTTAGTGCTCCGACCGGGATTTGAACCCGGGTTGCAGGATTACTCCGCCGACTTTTTTCTTTTCGTCACAACGTTTTCTTTTTTTCTAAAAAGAAAACGTTGTTGAGAGTCCTGCGTCCTGGACCGAGCTAGACGATCGGAGCAAAGCGTTTTCTACGCGCAGTATTTTGCGTTCTCAAGGTTTAAAACCCTGTGCCGCCAAAATGTTGTGTCGCGCGGGCCCGTAGCTCAGCCTGGATAGAGCGACTGGTTCCGGTCAGGCTTTCTTTTCCCGAAAAGAAAGTCCTGTGGAAAGAAAAGGAAGTCGACGCTTCGGTCCGGGTGCTTGGAATCGCCTGCGGGGGAAACCAGTAGGTTCGCGGGTTCGAATCCCGTCGGGCCCGCTTCAATTTTTGTTTTTTTCAAGAGGCGCATCGTGCGTTGATAATCGTTACCGGCGGCGCTGGATTCATTGGAAGCGCGCTAGCGCGCCGCTTGCTTCAAGCCGACGAAGTTTTAGTTTTCGACGATTTTTCGAGCGGCCACCGCTCGAACTTGCCGGAAAACAAAAAACTTCGCTTAGTGAAAGGCGACATTCGAAACGCTGCAGCTTTAAACCGCGCGTTTCGCGGCGCCAACGCGGTTTACCACTTTGCCGCTTGCCCAGACGTGCGCGAGTGCACGAAGCGCCCGCGCTTGGCTTTTGATG
>JAVYMB010000007.1:0-15361 GCA_038740145.1 Candidatus Norongarragalinales archaeon
ATCGCCTCGGCTTTTTCGAGGAACGAGTAAAACCCGCTTCCACCAAACACGCCGATTTCAGCGCGAGGCGCGTCCGCACCCGCTTTTTCAGCAGTCGACTTGGCCACGCTAAGCGTCACCTTTTGCGTCCCGCAACCCAAGTTTTCTTGCGCCGCGTTTTCCTTGAACGAAGTTTCGCCTTGACTCTAAAGCGTTTTCGCGCGAGTTCAATTCTCCTGCGCCGCGCCTTGCTCTTCAACGCCATCGCAACCACCTTTTAAACTAAAATCAAATCGATTCGAAAAACCACGGGACTTGGAAAAAAATTATAACTGTTTTGTTGGAATTCAAAACAAGGGACGCTCGATTTCCTCTGTCTCGTCTTCTTCAACTTCAAACAACCCGTGCTCTTTTTCTTTCTCTTCAGGCGCGAGTTGCGTTTGCTGGCTTGAAGAGTAAGAATCTTGGTAACCCGGCTCCTGCGAGGACTGTGAAAGCGAGTAATCTGGCGCGTTGAACATTCCGAGAGCGCTTGAAAATTCTGGGGATTGCGCGGCGGTTTGCTGGTGTTCGCGCATTGTTGAAACTATTTCGAGTATTGCAGCGGCTATTTTCTGCTCGGCGACTGCGCGGAGTTGTTCCGCGTTACGCCATTCTTCGTCGAGGACGACGCAGAAAAACACGAACCTGTTGCACGCAACTTCCACGTCGATGGTTTTCTCTTGCACGAGCATTAAAATGTCTTTGTCTTCTTCTAGGTTCGCTTGCACGAAAGCGAGGACGACGTCCGCGCCTTCTTCAGTAAAGAGTTTTTTCGCGCAAACCGGGATTTTCAAGTGCTCGCTCGCAGTCATCTTGACGAGCGCGACGCTCGCTTGTTGTTCGCACTCGCGCGCCGCCACTTCGAAGCCATTAAACTTGTTGCTTGCAACGTCGAGGAAACCGAGTTTCACGTTACACTTACGGTGAAGCAGTTTTAAAAACTACCTAAAACAACGTAAACAACGGAAAAAGCGTTAAAAGATATTTAAATTAATTGTTCAAGCAACGCCGGAACGAAAAATAAGTAATGGTAGGTGAAGGTTTGCGGCTGGACATTCACCTAGTTTTATGCAGTCCTGGCTTGCCTCTTCTTCGTCCTGCCGGTGCAGAGGAAACAAACCGATGCCGTCCTTCGAGCGAACTGCCAACGTCTTTCAAGACAAAGACGACTAAGGTGGTCAACTACACAGTATGCTTTCCTGGTTGGAGCCGCGTTGCCGTTGTAAAGCCGATAGAGAAAGTCACGGATAAACTGCGCGAGAAGCTGGCTGAAAAACTTGGTTTAAACGCAAAATAAAAAGCAGGAAGCGGTTACGAAACGATTTTGAGTTCTTTTCCTATTTCTTCTAATTTTTCGAGAGCGAAGTCGAGGTCTTCCTTCTTGTGCCCAGCATTCATCATCGTGCGAATTCGAGCAGCGTCGCGAGCCACCATCGGGAAAACGATTGGCAACGCGAAAATACCGGCTTCAAAGAGTTTGTTGCTGAGCGCGACGGCTTTATCGCTTTCGCCAACGATTATAGGCGTAATCGGCGTTTCGCTAGCGCCAGTGTTGAAGCCGAGTTTCTTGAGTTTTCGCTTGAAGTATTTGGTGTTGCTCCACAACTTTTTCCAATGCCGCGGCTCTTCATCGCAAACGTTGAGCGCTTCAATGCACGCCGCAACCGTCGCGGGAGGCGCAGAGCCGCTTAATAGCCAAGTGCGTGACTTGTTGAACGCGAACTCGCACAACGCGGCGCTTCCAGCGATTAGTCCGCCTACGACGCCGAACGCTTTCGAAAACGTGCCCATTTCAACAGTTACTTTTCCTTGCAAGCCGAAGTGGTGGACTATTCCTTTTCCCTTCTCGCCGAGGACGCCGTCGCCGTGCGCGTCGTCGACGAACGTCATTGCTCCGTGCTCGCGCGCGAGTTCCACGATTTTCGGTAGGGGCGCGATGTCTCCATCCATACTGAAAACTCCGTCAGTAACGATTAAAATGCGTCGATAGTTTTTCGCTTCCGCTTCTTCAAGCACGCGCTTCAAGTCATCAGTGTTTTTGTGCTTGAAGATGGCGCGCTCCGCCTTGCTCAAGCGGACGCCGTCGATGATGCTTCCGTGGTTGAGTTCGTCGCTTACCACTAAATCGCCTTCACCGACGAGTTGTGGAATCAATCCAGCGTTCGCCGCGAAGCCCGTCTGGTAGTAAAGCGCTGCCTCCGTCTCCTTGAATTCCGCGATTCGCTTTTCGAGTTCAAAGTGCAACTTCATGCTTCCCGCTATCGCGCGCACGCTCCCGCTTCCCACGCCGAACTCGCGAACCGCTTTAATCGCGGCGCGCTTGAGGCGCGGGTGATTACTTAAGTTAAGATAGTTGTTAGAGCAAAACATTAACACTTGCTTTCCGTCGACTACGCAGTGAGGAGTGCTAGCGCTGTCAAGCGAGTGCAACACCCAATTCCAGTGTTTCGCCTTGAGTTCGTCGACTTCTTGCTTGAGGAAAGCCGTTGGATTCGCTTTATCAACCACCGCAACCACCTTTTGATTTTTTTCTCGCCTTCCATAAAAAAAAGGGTTAATACAACGCGGGCAGCGAATTAAAAAGTTGCGTAAACGCGGGGACAGGGATTTGAACCCTGAAGGGCTGTGAAGCCCACCAGATCTCGAGTCTGGCGCATTAACCGGATTCTGCCATCCCCGCGCCTAGTAAAGTTAGAGTCGTTTTGTTTTAAATAAAGCGCCGAACGCTACCTTCCGAAACCAGTTTTTCAAGGCGAGTTTCCAGCTTAAAGCGCGCCGCCGAGAAAGGTTATTTAAAGGTTTTTCACTAAAAAATACTAGTTGTTTTCAACACGCCTAGCCTTGATTTTACGAGGCAAAAACCGTTTTTTAGGTTAGCCTCAAATTAAGGCGGAAAGGTGGGCAAAAAATGCGTTTGCTTGCAGTGCCGCAAAAGAGAGTAGGCGCGTTCAAGAAGAAGAACAACGCGTTGCTGCGTGAAATCGAGTCGCGATGCGGGGTAAAACTTAGTTTCAAAGACGACGGAAGCCTGCAAATCGACGCGGCAGACGAAGAAAGCAACGGCGTGGGAGACGGAAGTGGAAGCGAGTGGATTGCAGAGCAAGTGTGCCACGCGATTGCATTGGGTTTCGACTCGCGGCGCGCGTTCAAACTCCTTGATGACAATTGCTTTCTCGAGGAAATAGACTTAGCGCAAAGCGTGCATGGTTCGGCTAAAGCACTGCACCGCTACAAAGCGCGAATAATCGGGGAACAAGGAAAAATCAAGCGAAACATTGAGGAATACAGCGGCGCGCTTCTCGCGATAGGTGACGAGCGAGTCGCGTTTCTCGGCGGATTCAAAGAAATCAAGCTAGCGAAAGACGCTGTTTTCAAGATTCTTGAGGGAAAAGAAATTTCGACGGTTTACGCATTCCTTGAAAAATACTCGAAGAAAACGCTTTAATCGCGATGCGGAAAACAACGGAAAAAAATAAATTCGGGCGTTGCTTGAACAACAACTTCAACCAGCCAAACAAATGGTTTTTCTTAATGACTGAGTCAAAACAAGCAAAACCAAAGTTGGAAGCAAAGCCGCTTGAAGACAAGCAGGAAGCGAAAGCGGAAGCGAGGCACGAAAAAGTTGAAGAGCGCGCATTGACTGCCGCAGAAATAGAACGCGCATTCAAAGAGTATTCAGTCGCCGAGTTCTTCAAGAAAAACAGGCAAATGCTGGGCTACACGGGAAAAATTCGCTCTTTGACGACGATTGTTCACGAAGCAGTCACGAATTCGCTTGATGCGTGCGAGGACGCGAAAATCCTGCCAGAGATTACAGTCGAAATCAAAAAACTCGAAAACGGGCACTATTACGTAATCGTTCAAGACAACGGCACCGGCATTCCAAAAGCAAAGATAGGGCAAGCGTTCGGGCAGTTGTTGAGCGGAACGAAGTTTGCGCAGCGAATGCAAAAACGCGGGCAACAAGGAATAGGGATTTCTTACGCTGTTTTATTTTCGCAAATCACTACTGGCAAGCCGGCGCACGTGAAGACTAGCACTGGCGACTACAAAATTTTCGAGGCGGACGTGAGCATCGACGTAAAGAAAAACGCGCCAGTCGTCTCGAATTTCAAGGAATACAGCGGAAAATTCCAGGGAACTAGGTTTGAGGCAGAGTTCGCTGAAGTGGACTTCAACAAGAGCGAGTACAGCGTCGGCGAGTACTTGCGGCGCACGGCGATTGCGAATCCTCACGCTCAAATCACGTTTATTTCGCCGGACAACGAAGTAATTGTTTTTCCGCGGAGTTCAAACGCGATTCCCAAAAAGCCAAAGGCAGTGCTTCCGCACCCACTCGGTTTGACGACGAGCGACGTCATGGACATGGCGAGCGTAAGCAAAGCACGCAAAATCTCGTCGTTTTTCACCACGGAGTTCTCGCGCTTCAGCGACGAAAAAATGGATGAAATCAAGAAAATGCTGCCGAACATTGACTTTGAGCGAGCGCCGAAAAACCTTCAATGGCACGAAGCGGAAGCAATCGTGAAATGCATTTCGCAACTCAAGTGGATTTCCGCTGACGCGAGCGTGCTGCAGCCAATCGGTGAAGCGCAACTCGAAAAATCCTTGAAAAACCTCCTCAAACCAGAACAACTCGCCGTAATCGAGCGAAAACCAAAGGTTTTCCGCGGCGGCATTCCGTTCAGCGTTGAAGCGGCGATTGCTTACGGAGGCGGCGCAGGCACGCCTGCAAACGGCGGCCGCAAAGGCGAGGTATTACGCTTCGCAAACCGCGTGCCGCTGCTCTTCGATGCAGGCAACTGCGCGATTACTGAAGCCGTGAAAACGATTGATTGGGCGCGTTATGACTTGCGCGACTGGGAAAACATGCCTGTCAGCATTTTCGTTCACTTCGTGAGTGTTTACGTGCCTTACACCGGCGCTGGAAAACTCGCTGTGGCGGCGGAAGACGAAATCATCCAAGAAATACGGTTTGCATTGATGGACTGCGCTCGGCAAATAGGACTTTACCTTCACAGCCTCGCCCGCGCTGAAGAGCAAGAGCACCGACGCCAGATTTTCGTGCGCTACATCGGTGAAGTCGCGCAAGCGCTCAGTGAAGTCACCGGCAAGCCGAAGGAGCAAATAGCCAAGAAACTCGAGAAAATCGCGAAAGAGCGGACGGCGTTGCTCGAAGCAGGCGGCGGAGAAGAGGAAGAGGAACTCGAGGAAATCGAGCGCCGCACGAGCAAGGAATTGCGCGAGGAAGGCGAGGAAAAAGAAGATTAACGATAATACGGAAAAAAAGCGATTGAACTAATTGAAAAAAGTGGTTTTGGTGGCTAAAGAAAAAGAAGGAATGGATGGAGAAAAAGGAAGGGAAAAACGCGAAGCGAGCCGCGAGGAAATGGTGAAGCGCATCGTCGAACTCGCCGAAGGCATCGTCAAGGAAATCGAAGCCGAACAAAACCCGCACATAGACATTCCCATTCGCGGTTCAAGCAATGTTTTCTACGACGAAAAAGGAAAGCGAATCGTTCTCGGAGACAAAATAGCTAAACGCTTTTTGTTCAACGTTTCGCACGCGCGCAAGTTTATGCAGACGCTCCTTGTCGCTTCTTACGTTAAAAAAGACTTGCTTGAAAACAACTTGACTGCCACGCTTCGAGACTTGTATTACGCGAAGAAGCACACGATTCCAGGAAGCAAGGAAGACACGATCGACGAGCAAAAAGAAAGCGACCTTGCAATAGTCGATCTTGAAGTCGCGCTGGACTCTTTCCGCGAGCGACTGCACTTGCGCGCCGAGCCGAAAGGCAGGATGGCCGGCGAACTCGTCGTCGTCGACAGGGTGCGCGACAAAGTAGACGTGATAGATTTGAGCAAAATGGGTAGTGGCGGCTGGGCCGTGCCGAGCATCGTCGAGCAAATAGAATTCAAAGACGTCGGCGTGGAATACGTGCTCGTCGCCGAAAAAAACGCGATTTTCGATCGATTGAATGAAGACGGCTACTGGAAGAAAAACAAGTGTTTGCTCATGACTACTGCCGGGCAAGCGGCGCGCGGCGCGCGGCGCCTCCTCCAGCGCTTAAGCACGGAACTCAAACTACCGATTTATTGTCTTACTGACGCCGATCCTTACGGGTGGTATATTTACAGCACGATGAAATACGGGAGCATGGCTCTAGCGCACGAGAGCGAGCGCCTCGGCTGTCCAGCGATGAAATTCCTCGGAATGAGCATTACGGACATTGAACACTACGATTTGCGTTCCGTTACAATCAAGGCGAAGGAAGTCGACTTGAAGCGCGCGCAAGAAATCAAAGAGTACGATTGGTTCAAAGCAAAAGAATGGCAACGCGAAATCAACAAGTTCCTCGAAAAGAAAATCAAAGCGGAAATTCAAGCGCTCAGCAGCAAAAGCCTGCAGTACATTTCAAAAACGTATTTGCCCGAGAAAATCAAGAACCAAGACTTCCTGCCGTAATCGGCGCGCGGTTTTCACTGGCACTGATGCGCCGCAACGCTTTAAATCCCGCGCGAGTTTTTACTTAACTCCACGGAAGGTGGCTACTAAGTGCGGGACGAATTAATCGCTAAGTATCCATTCCTCACTGCGGCGCGCAAATTCGTCGGCGACGGAGACACGGAAGTGTCTTTCGAAGAACTTGAGCAAGCCGCACGCCACATTAATTCCGTTCTCGCTAACCCAAGCGCGCCTTTAACTGTTTACGCTACTCCGGCTAGCGCAGTGCGCTCGCACGCGCTAGCGCGCCTCTTGCTTTCAATCCTAAACAACCGATTCGTGACGCGGCGTTACGCCAACGCGCGCGCTGTACAAGCTAGCCGCGCGCTCGCTGGAGAAGAGGACAGCGACTTACTTGAAGTCGCGCGAGACTTGCTTCCAAGCGTGCGAATGCATGGAAAAAGCGATTCAGCGGTCTTCGAAGTCAGCGTATTCGACTTCCTGCGCGCTGGCGGAGCGCTACTCAACGCGGATTTAGAGAAAGGCGTAGTAACGCTTGACAGAAACGGCTTGAACGCGTTGTTGGAAGAAGCGATTTCGTCGCGCATCTCCGACTTCACTGAAGCCAAGCCGCAGCGCGTTCCAGCAGTGGTTCGCGAGGCAGCTGAAGAATTGCGTAAAAGCCTGCCGCCCAACGCTCTGCCGTCCACACAAGCAGCGTTTCGCGGAAGCCACTTGTCGTTGCCGTGCGTGCAAGCAGTACTGCGCGGCGTGAGCGAAGGAAGGCGTTATTACGGCGCGATGACTATCGCGGTTGCTTGCGCGCGCGACGGAATAACGCGAGACGCCGCCGCTGAAATCATGAGGCAATTCGTCGACTCGAACGAGCGCGGCACGAATCCTTTCACGCTGCGCGAAGGACTCGCCGTCGTCGATTGGGTTTACAAGCACGGCGGAGAAATCGCTTTTTCGTGCCGCACGATGCGCGAACACGCATTTGACGACGGCGGGCGGCTGTGTGCAAACTGTCCGAAGCGCGCGCAATTCAAGGAAAGCCAACCAAAGCGGTTCAAGTCAAGCGCGCCGCAAGCGCTGCGTTTCGGCCGAGGATTTAGGCGATGACGGTGAGCCTCGAGTTCGTTAAACAAAAATTTCGCGAGTACTACGCGAGCATCGCGCCAGAAGCGATTGCGCCGAGTGATTGCGCGGCGCGCGAATTCGGCGCGGGGTGGATAAAGAAAATCGATTGGAGGCACTTAGCGTTCGCTAACGCTTTTGAACTCAAATCGTTTCTAATGCGCGAAGCGCCGTTGTTCGTTTCTTACAGCGCGGCGCATTACGAAATGCCTGCAGCGCAGCCGATGGAGCGCAAGAACGCGCGCGCATGGGACTTGATTTTTGATATTGATGCGCCGACGCTTCGCGCCGAGCACGAGCACGACGAACTTTTTTGCGAAAAGTGTTTCGACGCGGTTCAAAGCGACGCGCAACGACTCATCGACGAATTTTTGATTGCCGACTTTGGTTTCAGCGAAAAAGAAGTTTCCGTGAATTTCAGCGGCAGCAAGGGCTTGCACATCCACGTCGCAAGCGAAGAAGCACTGCGGTTATCGCAAGACGCGCGAAAACAAATCGCTGCTTTTGTTAAAGGCCCGCGCGATGCAAGCGCGTTGCTTGTGCAGTATGACGAACGCGCTCCCCTGCGTGGGCCCAGCGAAACTGCGAAGGGTTGGAAGGGACGCGCATACCGCGCGGCGCGAGAGTTCTTGGAAAAAGCGAGTGTCGAAGACTTGCGTGACTACGGCTTGCGCAAAGACCGCGCTCAAAGAATAGTTGCTGAACGCGAGACAGCGCTTTCGCGCTTGGCGGAAGGATACTGGAATCCAGTCGCTGGACTCGAAAAAATTTGGCCTTCGTTCATAGGAGGAGTAATCGCGCGTTCGCGAGTTGAGATAGACGAACCCGTGACGACGGACGCCGCGCGCCTCATTCGCTTGCCTGAATCGCTTCACGGCGGAAGTTCACTGCGCGCCGCGAAAATCAGTTTGAAGAAACTTGCGGAATTCGAGCCGTTGCGCGACGCGGTGGCGTTTCGCGGCGACGAAAAAGTCAGAATTAAAACAAACAAAAAAAGCGAGTTTGAATTCGCTGGCGAGCAAGTCGAAGTGCGCGAAGGCGAAAGCGAAGTCGCGCTGGGCCCCGCCTTGTTCTTGTTGTGCAAAGACGAAGCGTCGTTAGCTTAAGATATTTAAGCACGCGCCGCGATAATTACTCCCCGACGTAGTCGGTTTTTCAATTTTTTTCTTTTTGTTATTTCACGGTGGGAAGCGGTTTGGAAGCGAGTTTCGAAGCACTGCGCAAAACACAGTTGCAGGAACGCAAGAATCCAGCACTCAGCGCATTAGATGCGGAGTTCTACGAGCAGTACCGCGCGTTGCTTGCGAAGTTGCAAGAAAAATTCCAGAAAGGCGGGATAGAGGAAGGAAAAGAACTAGCGAACACTGAAAGCGTTTTGCGCGACGTGATGGAAGCGCGAGAACAAAAAATTTTGTTGAAGGCGTTGCGAGACATCCGTGCCGGCTCTATTAACGCAAGCGGGCTAGCGGCGGAAGAAAAGCGATTTTATTTAAGCCTCGTCGAAATAATTAACGACTTCGAGTCGCGTGCTTTAAATCATTCGCGCACCCTCAACGCGTTCAAGGAAATTGCGGACGAGGAAAAGCCAGTGACTCGAAAAGCGAGGTTCGTGCGCGACTTGCCTGCGCTTGCTTGGCGCGACGGTTCAACGCAAGGACCGTTCAAAGCCGGCGAAGTCGCCGAGCTAGAGCGTGAATTCGCCGAATTCCTCCACGGCAAGCAAGTCGTCGAATTCGTTTGATTTAACGTCTAAAAGGTGAGAAGAAAGTGATTGTACCAAAGGAAATGAATGCGTTTTGCCCGCACTGCGGCAAGCACTCGACGCACAAAGTTCGCGTCAGCACGAGCAAATACAAGCCTGGACGTAGCCTCGCGTGGGGAACGCGAAAGCACGAGCGCAAACTCGCCGGGTTTCACGGCAAAGTCAAGGGAAAAGCGAAAGTCAAGAAGCAGGGCATTCGCAACAAAATAATGCTCGAGTGCACTGAGTGCGGTAAAAAGCACGAGCGAGTTGTTAGCGGGCGAATGAAAAAGAAAGCTGAAACGAAAAAGTAAACAGAAGCCAAGAAGCGAGAAAAAAGAAAAAAGTTGTTAAAGGGTGAATGAGAGAGTGAGCAAGTTTTTAAGGATTCAATGCAGCTGCGGAGCGGACGCGGTTGTTTTTGGTGACTCTAAGACAAACGTGCACTGCAAGAAGTGCGGCAATTTACTGGTGCGCGCGCGCGGCGGCAGGGCGAAAATTCTCGCGAAAGTCCTTGAAGTAATTTCTTGAGCGATTTTGAAGCAAAGCGAAAAAGAGTAACTAAGAGAAAAAAGAGTGATTTATTGAATTACCCGCAATTGGACGAGTTTCTCGTCGGAACCGTCAAAAAAATAATGCCTTTCGGGGCGGTAATCGCGCTCGACGAGTACGGTGGACTTGAAGCATTCGTGCACATAAGCGAAGTGTCGAGCGGTTGGGTTCGAAACATTCGAGAACACTTGAAGGAAGGACAAAAAGTCGTAGTCAAAACGATTTTCGTCGACGCTGGCAAGAGGCAAATAGACGTTTCAATCAAACGCGTTAGCGAAGGCGAAAAGAAACGCAAGCTTGAAGCATTTCAAAACGAAAAGCGAGCGCAAAAATTGTTCGAGCGGACGGCGGCAAAACTAGGTAAAACGATGCAGGCGGCGTTGATGGAGGCTGGCGCACCACTTCAGCGTGAATACGGCTCGCTTTGGGCTGTTTTCCAAGCCCTTGCGGCAGGAGAAGAACTCAAAACACAGACGCCGTTGCCGAAAATGTGGGTTGCGGCGTTAAAGGAAACTGCAAGCGCCGAAATCAAGCCGAAGCACGCGCAGATCCGCGCGCTTATCACGGCGAAAAGCATTGCAGGCGACGGAGTCGAGCGAGTAAAAGCGGTTCTCGAAAAAATCGATGCGACAAAAAGCGAAGGAGTTAAAACACGCATTCACTACGTCAGCGCGCCGCATTATTTTTTAGACGTTGACGCGCCTGATTACAAAACCGCCGAAAAATTCCTGCAAAAAGCCGCCGCCGCAGGCGAGGCGGCTGCAAAGCAGCAAGGAGTGGAATTCGCCATAGAAAAACAAGAAAAAGCGTGAGTGGTGGTTCGTTGAAGGATTTAAGGAAATGCATAAAATGCGGGCGTTACACGCTTCGCGAACGCTGTGCGAACGCGAAATGCGGCGGCGAAACGGTCGCGGCTCACCCGCCTAAATACTCGCCTGTCGACAAATACGCTTGCTATCGGAGGAAAGAAAAATATGGGTAAACAAAAGCGCGCAAAAAGCAATACCGCCAATAAAAAGAGCGCTGACTTTACCAAGTCTGTAATTACTATTGTCGGAAAAAAACCGGTTTTAAGCGATGCGGTTTTAGTGACTGGCTTGCCGGGAATAGGGCTCGTCTCGAAAATGGCTGTAGATCACTTGGCGCGCGAGACAGCCGCTCGGCGGTTCGCCACGCTTTATTCGCCGCATTTCCCGAACCAAGTACTTGCCTTGAAAAACGGTAAAATCAAGGCATTCTCTATGCGTTTTTACGAGAAGAAATTCAAGCACGGCAGTGAAGTTGTCTTCCTGCGCGGCGACTTGCAACCACTCACGGTGGAGGGCCAATACGAAGTAACCGCGAAAATACTACGGTTCGCGCGCAGCATCGGCGTAACGCGCGTCATTGCTATGGCTGGCTACGCAGTGCAAAAAACAGGCGCGTTATCTCGCGCCGCGGGCGCGCCGGCGGTTTATTGCGCCGCGACGAGCGAATCGCTGTACAACGAGTTCAAGCGCCTAGGCGCCAAACCAGCGGCTGGAATCGTTCCAATCGTAGGAATGGCTGGACTCGTGCCAACGCTCGCACCAGTTTACGGAATGCACGGCGCGTGCCTCCTAGTTGAAACGCCTGGAACGACGATAGATCCGCGTGGCGCAAAAGCGCTTGTTTCGTTTCTCGGAGCGTGGCTTGGAGAAAAATTCGACGCGCAAGACCTAGAAAAAAGAGCTAGACGCACCGAAAAAATGCTGCGAAAGTTCGAAGAACAAGCGCAGGCGGCAGCTACGCAACAAAGCAAGGCAGGCGCGCCAGCCGCGCCGGAACCAATCAAACGCGAATCGCTTTCGTATATTAGGTGAAATAGTTGGATAAAAAAAACGCGGGCGATTACGACTACGAAAAACTACTCAACGAACTTTACAAGGCACTGCCTGAACGCAAGTCGAGCAGCGAACGATTCGAGCCTCCAGTCGCAGAACTCTTCTTCGAAGGAAACAAGACGACGATTCGCAATTACGGCGAAATTTGCAGTCGCTTGCGCCGAAACCCAAACGAACTCGCGAAGTACTTATTCAAAGAACTAGCTGCGAAGGGAACCATCGAAGCGAATGGCGCGCGCCTCGTGTTGAATGCCCGGGTCACGCAACGGCAAGTCAACGAAAAACTTACTTACTACATTCAAAGCGCAGTCATCTGCAAAGAGTGCGGCAAGCCGGACACGCATATCGACATCGTGCAAGGCGTTCGCACCCTCGTTTGCGAAGCGTGTGGAGCGCGCAAACCAGTGCGGTAAAGAATTTAAAAAACTAAGCGCAAAAAACTTAAGCGCAATAGAATTACTCTGAATTTTTCGGTGTCACAAAAAAATGGTTTTGTTTTACTTTCAGTCGCGGCGTCCGCCTGGACCAGCAACGCCTTTAGACGAATCGCGCATTCGCCGGCCGCGCGAAGGTGAAATCGTCGGAGTCGTTTCAGAAATGAAGGGCGGCGCACGCATGATAGTCCAGTGCGCTGACGGCAAAACGCGCCTATGCCGCGTTCCAGGCAAAATCAAGCGCCAAATTTGGGTGCGAGTAGGCGATTTCGTTCTCGTAGTGCCTTGGAGCGTTGAAGGAGACGAAAAAGGAGACATCGTGTATCGTTACACAAAAGCGCAGAGCGACGCGTTGCGGGCGCAAGGATTACTCAAAATTTAATGCGGTTGAAAGAACGAACGCGTGCTTTCAGCGGAGCGATTAAAAAAAAATAGTTTAAAAGGAGGTTAAAGGAGGGAAAAGCATGCTTGAAGAGAGAGGGTTGTATTATCCGACGCGCGAGTTCAAGCAACGCGCACTCGTTCACGACGAAAACATTTACGCTGAAGCCGAGAAAAACCCGGTTGCGTTTTGGGAGAAACTCGCGGAAAAACTTTTTTGGTTCAAGAAGTGGGAAGGCAACGCATTCGAACACTCGCCGCCATTCTTCAAGTGGTTTGCAGGCGCGAAAACGAACATCACGACGAACATATTCGAGAAAAACGTTTTGGGTTGGGAAAAAATTCGTGGCAAAAAAGCATTGATTTGGGAGCCAGAGCCGATTCAAGAAAAACCCGTCGCGTTGACTTTCGACGAGTTATTCAGGAGAACAAACCAGTTTGCCAACGCTTTAAAGAAACTCGGAGTAAAAAAAGGCGACCGAGTGTCTATTTACTTGCCGATGATTCCAGAAGCGATTGTTGCAATGCTTGCTTGCGCGCGCATCGGCGCGGTGCACTCGGTTGTTTTCTCGGCGTTCTCTCCTCAAGCATTGAAGTCGCGCATTGAAGACGCGCAAGCGAAAGTTTTGATTACAGCAGACGGGTATTGGAGGCGCGGCAAAGCCGTTGACTTGAAAACGAGTGCCGACGAAAGCGCTGCTGGTACGAGCATAGAAAAAACAATTGTCGTCAAGCGCTTGGGAAACGAAGTTCGTTGGAATGAAGGGCGTGACTACTGGTTTGAAGAATTAGTGCGGAACGAAAAAGATTTTTGTGAAGCAGAAGTAATGGACGCTGAAGACTTGCTTTTTATATTGTACACCAGCGGTTCGACCGGCAAACCGAAGGGGACCATGCACGCCTGCGGCGGCTACACCGTGCAAGCGTTTTGGACTGCGAAATGGATTTTCGACTTGCACGAAGATGACGTGATGTGGTGCACTTCAGACATTGGATGGGTTACTGGACACACTTACGTCGTTTATGCTCCCTTATTGAATGGAATCACGAGCGTGGTATTCGAGGGAGTGCCGGACTATCCAACTCCAGACAGGTGGGCGCAAATCATCGAGAAACACGGCGCCACAGTTTTTTACACCGCGCCGACCGCCATTAGAATGTTCAAGAAAACCGCTGGCGACGTCGGTGAAAAACACGAATTCAAGAAGCTGCGCGTCCTAGGTTCAGTCGGCGAACCAATCGATGAAGAGTCTTGGCTTTGGTATTTCGAAAACGTGGGCAAAAAGCGGTGTCCAATTGTCGACACTTGGTGGCAAACGGAAACAGGCGGAATACTTATTTCGTCGCTTCCAGGCGTTGGGCCATTCAAGCCTACTTTCGCAGGCAAACCGTTTCCCGGAGTGAAAGCGCGAGTTTTCGACAATGAAGGCAAGGAATGCAAGACGGGAGAAAGCGGGAATCTAGTGTTGCTTCCGCCTTTCCCTCCAGGCTTGCTTCGAGGCATTTACAAAAACCCAGAGAAATACCGTGAAACGTACTGGAAAGAGTACGGAGACAGCGTTTACTTCACTTCGGACGGCGCGTTCATTGATGAAAACGGGCTCGTCAGGATTTTTGGTAGAGTCGACGACGTAATTAAAGTGGCTGGACACCGCTTATCGACCGGCGAAATGGAGAACGCAATCGAGAAACTCGCTGGAGTAAGCGAGTGTGCAGTCGCCGCTGTTCCAGACGAAATTAAAGGAGAAGCCCCCGTCGTCTTCGCCGTCTTGAAAATCGAGCCGTCACTAGAGTTGAAGCAAAAAATCGTTGGGCAGGTTAGAAAGGAAATTGGTCCCATCGCTACCCCGAAAGAAGTATTCTTTGTCGAAGACTTACCAAAGACGCGCAGCGGCAAAATAATGCGGCGCATCTTGCGGAAGCTCTTTATGGGCGAGGAACTCGGCGACTTGTCGACGCTCTCTAATCCTGAAAGCGTCGATAAAATAAGGAAAACGCTTGGAAAATAATTTTTCTTTCACTGGAGTGGGCTCGGAGGGATTTGAACCCTCGTCCTTTCGATTTCAAAAAAACTTTTTTCGGATTGTTTTTTGTAAAACTTTTTTCCTAAAAAAGTTTATTATCAGTCGAACGCTCCAACCAGGCTAAGCTACGAGCCCGCAGCGCAAAAGCGCTTAATCGTTTTGTCGGTAAAGGTTTTTATTTCCTTGCTACGAAACACAGCGAATACGGTTTTCCTTTCAGCCGCAACGGTTCGAGATGAACGCCCAAACGTTGTTCGCAACGCAGTTCCTAGCGCTAGCGTTTTTCCAAAACTTTTCGAAACACGATTTTCAACTGGCGTGGAGCGGCGTGTTGCTTTTAGAATTGTTTTTCTACTTGCTTAACGTTTTCGAGCGCCGCGACTTGCGCGCGAGACGAGTAATCAATTAGTCGGTGAAAAAAATTAGCCGCTGAAAAACTCTTTCGCCGCTTCGACAATCGACGCGACTCCGCGAGTCGTCATATTGAACTCGGCGCTCGTGTAAGCGTTCAAATCGAGTTCGACTGGCTCGTAATACCGCCGCACTATGACGAAGGGCCCCCGCGTTACGCGTTCCTCCTTCTCGCGGTAATACTGGAGTTTTTCTTGTCCCTTCGGCACTAAAAACAAGCGCACGCCATCCGCGGCGGCTGCCTCTGCTTTCTCGATGAGTCCGCCTACCCACCCTATTTTTCCTTCCGCGTCCACCGTGCCAGTAATCGCTACGTCGCGCCGCGGCGTCTTGCCTTCAAGCGCTGCAAT
>JAVYMB010000008.1:0-14962 GCA_038740145.1 Candidatus Norongarragalinales archaeon
ATGCAGTCTCGCACTATTTGCTCGCGGCGGTACTTGAAGCGCAACACGTCGGAGTAAGAACGCTTTTCGCTCGTCGGGCACTTTGAGTGCGGCGAACGCGTGACTATGACGTCCGCAACCCATTTTCCGTTGGACTGAGTGAAATTAAAGATTTGAATTTCGTCTCGCTCGAGTCCTTGTTGTGCCAGGTCTTCGAGCAACAAGGCGCGAGCGTCAGCACCAGTCATTTGCTCAACTGGTTTTGGCAGCAGCGAGTAGGCGAGCATAAGCGCAGCTACGAGTGCCGCGAGAAACAAAACGGACTTGAACGACTCCGTAAAAACCAACCTTTTAATTGCTTCTTTAAACGCTTCTTAATTCTAACCGCGCACGCATTTAAAAGCAATTCCAAAACGCTTGCGCCGCGAGCGCTGCGAGAAACGAACGCTTCAAGGAAGCGGTGTTGGTGCTGGGACGACTACGAACACTTCGCCTATTAGTGCTTTCCAATCGCTGCTAGTATTGTTAACGTCGATGCGCTGCTCGAGAAAAACAGACTCGTTCTTGAAAACCGACGGGAGGCGCACGAAAAGCGACAGCGACGCGTTCGCGACGACCGCGTAATTGAAACCTTCGAAAGGCTGCTCGCTCCTGCTTTGCACGCGCAAGTCAGTGAAACTCGTTTCAACTCCGCTCGCGTTCAACTCTAGCACCGCCAACCGCAAGTACGCTGGCGCGAGTTCGTCCAAACCGCCCGGCGAATTTGGGTTTTGCGAGTCGAACAATGCATCGCGAAAAGAGGAATTTAAAAACGCTACGGCGTTTTCAAAGTGGTTTGCTGCTTTGCGCGACTCGAAAGTCGCGAGCAGCACGCGCTCGTGCGCCGTCGAGGAGAGAAGCAAGGCAGCTAGTGCGCTTGCAAAAGCGACTGCTAGGAGTGCGACGAGCGTTGAAGCAAAACCGTGTTGGCGCCTAAAATTTTTATTCGAGTTTTCCGCGTTTTTCACGAAGTCACCCAAACTTCGCTGTAATTCGCTCCGAAAACGCCGAGCGCGGCATCGCTCGAATTCAAGCAATAGTCAGAGCGCGGCACAACGCAACGCGGCGGGCAGCCGCACAACCGCGGGTAATGGTAAAAGCGAGCGTGCGCCACTAAGGCGACGCCAGCTGCTTCGACTTCGCTCGCGGAGCGAAAACGCCGCAAGCCAGTCAACACAAAAAAGTTTTCATCGCTTAAAACCAACGGCGAGGTTTCGTTGTGCTCGAGCGCGAGCGAGTCGAAGCCGAGTTGCTCTAGTTCAAAAAACTTTTCGTTGCGGGCAGGCGTAAGGAAAACGAAGGCGCACAGCACTAGCAAGGAAGACGCCAACGCTAGCGCTAAAACCGCGTCAATCGTGAAAATAAAAGCGCGGCGCTGGTGGAACAAGCTACGGGGTTTTGCCGCTGTGTTCTCCGTTTTCTTTTTGTTTAAGAGCAAGTTCTCACTTCCAAAACGCACGCCTCGAGCGCCGGCGAAGGCAAGGGCGACGGTGCAGGGCTTGGCGCTGGAGTAATAGCTGGAGAAGGCGATGGAACGCATGCTTCAATGCGCCGCGCCGAAAAAACCACGCGCCCGCAAGAAAAGGCGTCGCAGTCGCCAGCGATTCGTTGCGTTTCCCCGCTGGCTAGCACGCGCCGCGCGCAGTAAACCGCTTCGCGCGGGATTCTTTGTTGTTCGCTTGAGTGCAGCAGCGCGGCGATTGCTTCCGCCTTGTTGTCTGCGACGAGGGCAGCAGTTGCAGCGTTGGATTGAAGGAATTCGTTGTATTGAAGCAGTACTCCGACGCATACGGCGAGAAGTGCGGAGGCAACGAGAAAGTCGACGCTCAACAACTGCCCGCGTCGTCCGCGCTTTCGCTTTTTCGAAAAAACGATAGCCACTAAGAACACGCTCCCTTCCAAACGCCGATGCTTTCGCTTGAAAGATTCAAGCAAACAACTCCGGCGGCGAACACTCCGTCTTTTTCTTCGCACCTCGCCTTTAAGCTGAAACTAGAAAAATTGCATAACGCTTGCTTTGAAATCCAAGGAGCACCGCTTTCCTCGGGAACAAGCCAAACCGCATTGTCGACGCCGTTTGCTTTAAGCGAGTAATTCACGGTTTTAGCTTCGCGCCACAAGCAAGGCAGCGACAGAGTAATCGAAGTGTTTACGGCGCAAGCCGCGTTAGCCGCTTGAACGAGTGAAGCGAGGGCAAGGTTTTCTTCACCAACCAAAACAGCCTTCGACTCGCGAACAGTAGAAACAAAGTAACTCGTCCAGTAAAGCGCGAGCAAAAACAAAGTCATGGCGAGAAACAACTCAATCGCTATTTGCGCTTTGCGTTTCTTGCGCTTCTGCTTGGCGCCTGCGTAACTCACTCGAAGCACCAACGCAAGTTACTGCGGCGGTTAATAAAACAACTGCGCGAAAAGCGGTGAAAAACCAAAAAAAGCATTGAGGGAACGAACAACGCGCCGATGGCGAGGCTGCGCTTCAAGCCGAGAAGTGGCGCGACGCAGCCGGCACTCGCCGCGGCTGCTAGGATGAGCAAGCCGTCCCACCCTGAAATCGCGACTAGCGCTCCTTCGTCTTCGCTGCTCAACAAAGCGATTTGCTTTTCCGCCGGCGGCGTCGCCTTGACGAAGAAAAAAGCAGTAGCGACGCTAGCGAGCGCGAGCAAAGCACACAAGAAAGCAAGCAGCTCGGCGCGACGCGTTGCAATCATTTACTCAACCAAAGCGTTGAAGAAAACATCCCGAGAACGTTAGCGCAAGCAAGCCAGCGCGCGAGCCAGCGTTACGGCGAATCCATGACGCAGTAATCAAAGTTTGTTGAAGAAAAACAAGTTGCTTGCGGCTGCAACGGCGGCGAGCCAGGCGCGGTCGAGCGCTGGACTGCCGCGATTACGAATGCTTTGAATTCAGGAGGCGTCGTCGCGACGCGTCCGCCATCACGCCCGCCACTCCAGTAGAAAACTGTTGGTGTGAAATTCACGCTGCGTCCCGACCGCGTGATTTCGAGAGACGCGAGGAAAACGCTTGAATTCGGCGCAAGCCACTCGAGCGCCGCCGCGCGCGCCGCGCCAGTCGCGAGGTTCAACTCGCTTTCTCGCATGCCGGAAATCATTAGCGCGAGCACGAACCCGAGGACGAGAGCGAGAATGAAAACGTATTCCACGCTCGACTGTCCGCGTCGCTTTCCAAAAAAAGTCAGGAGGTAGGACAAGAAAAACCACTTTGCAGTTACCGTGGGAAACAGGAAACATTTACCGCGTCGCCGACGCTTCGCACGCGCAGTTCCCACCAGCCAGGGCGCAGCGGAACGCTTGCAGTGCAAGACTCTTCCAAATTTTTGGCTAGAGTTGAAGCAAGCCGCGGCCCGAAAACCAAGTGTTTTTCAGTCAAGGAAGGCTGGAGCGCCGGCGAGGTCACTACGCAGTAAAAAGCGTTTCGCGAAGCGTTGTAGTAAAGACAATTCGCTTCCCGCGAAATGAAAACACGTGAATTCAATGCGCTCGCGTTTCCGCTCAACGCCACGAAATCAACCGCGTTGCTCAAAGCGTCGACGGCGTTTTTCGTCAATAGCACCGCATTAACCGCCTTCGTCTTCGCAGTCTCGTCACGCGAAACATTGTACAAAATAATGCTGAAAGCGATTATTATCGACAACACTAGGAAGAATTCTATGCTTAATTGCCCCTTGCGGCGCAAACCACGACACCTTCCATTCAAAAAAATCCAAAAACGCGAAGCGCCGCCAAAGTGAAAGCCGCCGCGCCCACTTGCGGCGCGAAAGGCAACGCTTCGCGCACCAACAAAAACTTGACTCCCCGCGCCTTAAAAACTCTTTTCAACTCGCGCGCTTCACTCGGAGTCAAACCGCGAGCGCGGCGCGAGTCGCACAAAAGCCTGCCTTTTGGCGTAGTACTTTCACCGCGAAGCACAGAGCGCAACGCGTTGCGCAAGCCCCACTCGCGCAACTCGCCGCTCGAATCCAAAAAAATAGTTTGAGCCGGCACTACGCCGGCTACGACTTCGTCGAGCGGAATTTTGTTTTTCAATAACCCGGCCGCGAAAAAAGCGGCGCGCAAGGCGAGCGAAGCAATGAAGACGAGCGCGCCAGTCCAAGCAAGCAACGGCGCGAGAGTGTCGAAACGCCAAGCGAAAACGAAAAAACCTAAGCAAAACACAACGCCTGCGACGAACGCGCTGCCAAGCGCGTCCTTTACGCTTGCGCCAACCGCGCCGAAAAAAACGCGTCGCTGGCGCCACGCTCGCTCGCGCCGCGCCGCGAGAGCTGCAGGCACGGCGAGCGCTGCAGCGAGCAAGAAAACCCAAGCAACGAACAGCAAGTCGGAAAACGCGTTTGGAAAGCGCGCGAGTCCAGCGAGGGCGATTGCAACAGTGAAGAATTTCGCGTCTCCACCCGCCCACGCGCCGACAAAATATAAAAACAATGCGAAAACGAAAGCGCACAAGACGAGTGCGTAGTAAAGCGGAGGCGCTGAAGCGAGCAGCGCCGCGGCAAGGCTGAAGGCAAGGCAAAACCAGTTCAGCGCGTTTGGAATTCGCCGCGTTCGGTAATCGAAGTAACTAGCGGTTATCGAAGCCGCGGCGAGAACGATCAAGGAAGTTGCTGCTACCGTGAGTTGTAGTTGCGCGTCCACGATTTAACGCTAAGCGTTCAAGAATTAAAAACCGATTGACGCGACCGTAAAGCAGCGCGGCGCGAGCGTCACTCGAGGAGCATCGCGATGGTTTCTTTTCGCGTTTCCGCGATGTCTTGCAGGGTTATATCAGTGAACTGTTTGATGTAAAAAGCGAGCGTGAAAGCAATTATCATTAAAAACAAACCTAGCGCGACTAGCAGAATGTATTCCACTGCCGCTTGCCCGCGATCATCCAAAAAGCAACGCCTCGCTACTAACTGGAAATAGCGCGCGCCATTAAAATAACCTTTCGCATGGAAATAACCGTTGCGCGGCGCTGGCGGCGCGCTTAACGCAACTTCGCGGTGTTCACGCAACCACTATACGTTTTTTACTGTAGTTTACTGAGTTGTTTACTGGGGTTTGGGTCCACAACAGTAAAAGCGTTCTGGATTAGGAGCGGGACCAACCAAGTTTTCAACGTAGTCACCGACGACGCTTGTCGCGCTGCACGCCGGCGATGCCGCCTGCGCTGCGACTGCATCGCACGCGCGAGCGTTGGCTTGAGCAACCATGCCGGCGGCATTCCAACTTCCGTCAGCATTGTAGCACGAGCTAGACTGCACTAATGCACTCTTGCAAGCGTCGCGTTGAATGTTCGCTTGACTCGTTTGAAATATTCCTCCTCGCAACAATACGATTGCGAGGACGACTATAAGCAAAATTCCCGCGAGCAACAAAATGTACTCGAAAGTTCCTTGTCCCTTCCTCATTTTAAACCGCCTCCTCATCGCGACCTAGCCGCGTAATACACTAAAAAGGCTGTAAACCGTTATTAGTCGACGCTTTAAAAGCGTTTTTCTCAAAGCACTTGAAGCGGGAAACGCTGAAAAGCAACGACTTTCAAAAACAATTAATAAGCGCGGCGAAGTTAATTTCAAAACTCAATTTTCAAGCGGTTATCGAAGTGGTTAAGAGTGGTTAAACTGAAAGCGAAGATAATCGATGTCGAAGCTGGACTCAACGTCGTCCTCGTCAACGAAAAATACGGGGAACAAATTGATTTCGACGTTTCAGACCGTGCGAAACTCGTGCTAGGGCGCCGCAGCCTCGTCGCGATGGTTGACCACTCGAAGTCCCTCGTGCGCCCAGGCGAAATCGGTTTGTTTGCTGAAGTCGCGCGAGCGCTCGACGCGCGGAAAGGCGCGAGCATCGAAGTAGACCTCGCCTCGCGCCCCGCTTCCCTCGACTACATTCACAAAAAACTCGACGGCGGCAAGCTTTCCGAAAAAGAAATCACTGCAGTCATCGACGACTTGATGGCAGAGCGTTTGAGTCACGCTGAAAGCGCTGCGTTCATCGCTGGAATTTACACTCGCGGACTCGACACTGACGAAACCGTTTCGCTTACGAAATCGATTCTCGCCACAGGCGGAGTAATCAAGCCGCGGCGTAAGCCGGTAGTAAGCGAACACAGCATTGGCGGAGTTGCAGGCGACCGTTCGAGCATGCTCGTCGTGCCGATTATAGCGTCGCTTGGATTGACGATTCCAAAGACGGCGACTCGCGCCATCAGCAGCGCTTGCGGCAGCGCTGACGCGATGGAAATATTCGCGCCCGTCGACTTGAACGTTAAGCAAGCCGAGCGCGTGATAAACAAAACGGGCGGCTGCCTCATTTGGGGCGGGGCGGTAAACATCGCCGCGGCGGACGACAAACTCATTAAAATCAGGAACCCACTTCGCCTAGACCCAAAACCCCTCCTCCTCGCAAGCATTTTAGCGAAAAAAAAAGCGGAGGGCGCGCGCTTCGTGGTAGTCGACATTCCCGTGGGCCGAGGGGCGAAAGTCGCGAGCGTTGAGGAAGCGCGAGAACTCGCGAACTCTTTCGAAGCGCTAGGCAAACATCTCGACATGGAAGTCGCGTGCGTAATCAGCGATGGAAGCGAGCCCGCGATGAATTGCGTTGGTCCCGCGCTTGAAGCGAGAAGCGTCTTAGAAATTCTTGAAGGCAAGAAAACCGCGCCAGTAGTAGAAAAGGCGTGCGTAATTGCAGGCGTACTACTCTCGATGGTTAGAGGAGTAAGGCGCCAAGAAGGCTACCGCATGGCAAAGCAGCAACTCTTGGACGGAAAAGCGCTTGCGAAATTCAGGGAAATAATCGCGGCGCAAGGCGGAAATCCTCGCGTGCGGTCTAGCGACGTGCGCTTAGCGCACTATTCGCGCAGCGTTTTTGCTCGCGAGAGCGGTGTGGTAGCGCACGTTGACAACAAAACGCTTTCTCGAATCAGCCGAATTCTCGGCGCACCGAGCGACAAGGAAGCAGGCATTGTTCTAGAAGTCGCAAAAGGCGCTCAAGTGAAAGCAAAGCAGCGCGTGGCGACGCTTTATTCCGACAGCGAAGAAAAAATTGGTTTCGCACTCGAACAAATCGAAAAGACGCCATTGTTTGAAACCGAAAAACTCGTTTTCGGAGTCGTGTAAGACAAGACGGAGGGATGAAGAAAGTGATTGAAATTCGTTTTCACGGACGCGGGGGGCAAGGAGTCGTGACTAGCGGCGAATTGCTCGCGAGCGCCGCGTTTTTCGACGGCAAAAACGCGCAGTCTTTCCCCACTTTCGGGCCTGAGCGAAGCGGCGCGCCAGTGAAAGCGTTTTGCAGAATCGACGACAAGCCGATTCGCTTGCACGAAGCAATCCACGCTCCAGACTACATCCTCGTGCTCGACGAAACTCTCGCGGACGCCGCATTCGAAAGCGGAACCAAACAAGGTACTGTAGCGATAATCGCCTCGAAGCAGGCTGCAAGTGATTTCAAGGCACCGACGGGCGTGCGCGTTCTAACTGTCGACGCTTACGCGATTGCTCGCGAACTCTTAGGCGCGCCTTTCGTGAACACGATTATTCTCGGAGCGTTCGCGAAGGCGAGCGGCGGGCTCGTAACGCTAGCGAGCATTGAAAAAGCACTCAAGCACCGGTTCAACGAACAAGTTGCGGCAAAAAATTTTGCTGCGGTGCGAAAGTGTTTTGACTCCCTCGACGCGTGAAAAAAATAAAATCATTGCGGTGGGCCAAAGTCTTGTAGTTCTTCTTGTTTTTTGCGGTAGTAAGCGAAGGCGCCTGCGCCTAAAAGTATTATGAGCACCAAAGCGATTGCCAGCGAATAGTCTGGCTGCGTTTGAACGCGTTTTTGCAGTGTTTGAGGAGCGACGCAAGCGGATGCAGCGTAAGCCCTTTGAATCTCAGTTGCGAGTTCTTTCACTGCTTCCGCTTTCTCGAGAGCGCGAGAAAAGCCAAGTGCTGTTTCTTTCGATAGAAAATAACGCGCGTCATTCCAGTCTTTACGGAGCTTGGAAATCGAATTACTCGGCACGTTGCACGCCGTCAATGCAGCCTCGTTCTTCAACAACGCGTCGACTGTAGGCGCTAGTTCGCTCACAGCGTCGATCGCCTCGCGCCGGTTCTTGCGGTAAAGCATAGACTCAATGCTGTCGTTCACCCACTTGTCTTTGGCAGCAGCGAGGCGCGCGAACTCGAGTTGAGGGCGTTGAGAAACGAATTTATTGCGCAAGTCACGAAGCCCGTCTTCGCGAAGCACATCGAGGTTTTGATTGATGCTTAAAGCATCGCTCGGCGTGACATTAACCTTGTACAACTTGAGGCTGAGTTCGCTAATTTCTTTTTGAAGCGCATCGTGCGAGGCGAAGAGAGACTCGAGCGCGCGCAGCGACGCGTTGTACTGTCGGAAAACCGAGTTCAGTGATGAAGCGGAATAGTCGGAAGCAAAAGCGGATTCGAGTGCGCATCCGTCTTTGGCAACGCTTTCCGCTGCGCTCGCTTGGTCGTTCAACCTCGAAAGCGCCGCGTCGATTTTCGAGAAGGAAGGCGCAAGGCCTGGGTAAAGCGCCTGCGTTTGAGAAGAAAAGTCTGAAAGGCGATGTTTGTTGTCTTCAATCACTCCCCGCGCTGAAGTCAAAACTGGTTCAAGCGCGGCAAAACCCCACCCGCGCTGCTTCAAAAACTCTTCAATCACTGCGTAAGAGTAAACCGCGCTGCCGACGCGGTAAAGCTTGTCTTTGTCATCGACGACGTCACCAGTCGAGTCGCTTACTGCGACGAGAATTCGCTTTGGCGAGTAAATAGAGAAAAAGAAAACCCAGTAATTATCCGAGCCGACTGAAAGCGGTTGCGCAAGTGAATTCACTTCCTTCGCGTCTTCCCCTAAAATCGCCCCTGCCTTTTCTTGAGCCGCGCTGCTTGACAACTGCGCCGAAGTAGAGTTGGAAACGAGAAACACAACCAAAAACGCGGCAAAAATAATTCTTTTAACCACGCGACGATTAATCTCCCCGCGTTAAAAAAGGTTTTCAAGCATGGTGGCAAAAAAAGCAGGCGGACCAAAGCAAGCAGAAATCGCTTGTGTTTTAGTCCGCCCGATTCATGAACTAAACGTTGGCGCGTGCGCGCGAGCTTGCGCCAACTTCGGAGCGCAACTACGCCTCGTCGCGCCGCGATGCAAAACCGGTTTTCAAACGCGCTTGCACGCGAAGCACGCTTGGCGACTCGTGCGAGAAGCGCCGAAATTCAAGTCGCTCTCGCCTGCAGTCAAAGGCTTTGAATTAGTTATTGCAACAACGGGCGTGCCGCGGCGTTTTCGTGCAACTGAGTTTAAGAATTGCGTCACCGCCGCAGCCGCGGCGGCGAAAGCACGGAAAGCCAAAGCCAAGCGAATCGCCCTTGTTTTCGGTCCTGAAGACACTGGGCTCTCGCAAGCCGAAATCGCTGAATGCGATTTTTGCGCGTTCATTCCAACAAGCGAAGAGTATAGCGTTATGAATCTCTCGCACGCCGTAGCCGTAATGCTTTACGAATTCCGCAGGCAAAAAAGTCAAAGCACACCACGCACTTATCAAGCCGCAACTCCGCAGAAAAGAAAGGCGTTGGTTTCACTATTTGCGCAAATCGTCGAAAAAACTAACGGCGTTCGCGACAAAAAAAAAGTTGCACTAGCGTTCAAGCGCGTGCTCGAGCGCGCGGTAGTAGCGCAAGACGAAGCGCAAGCCTTGTTCGCAGAATTCGGAGAACTCGCGAGAAAGTGATTAAATGAAAAAGAAGCTGAAAACCAAGCAAAAACCAAAACTCGAAGTCCGCAAGAGCGCGGGAATCATCGTTTTCCGCAAAAACAAAGAAGGAAAGCGAGAATATTTGTTGCTTGAATACGGCGCTGGGAAGCACTGGGATTATGCGAAAGGCGGTATTTCAAACGGTGAAGACGAAAAGCAAGCCGCGCTCAGAGAGTTGAGAGAAGAAACCGGCTTGACGCAAGTTGAATTCGTGGACGGCTTCAAGAAGTCCTTGCACTACTTCTTTCGCGAAGGCGGCGCGCTCGTCTCGAAAACAGTCGTGTTTTTCCTCGCGCAAGCGCCTGCAGACGCACGCGTAAAATTGTCTTTCGAGCACTCTAACTACGCTTGGCTTTCCTTCGAAAAGGCAGTGGAAAAAGCAACGTATTCAAATGCTAAACAAGTGCTGCGAAGCGCGGAAGAATTTTTGAAGAACGAAAAACAAGGGATAGCGAAAAAGATTTAATACTCTTCATCGCTAAACCCGTAACTCCTTCAATAAACAAGGGAGAACTACTTTTGTCGGCGAGTTAACGCCGAAAAAACTTGAAGAAAAACGCAAAAAGAAATTTTCTGCGAGAGGTGCATCGAAAAATGGCTGGAGAAATGAAGAATATTTACTGGTTTGAAGAATTAAGCAAGGAAAACTTGCTGCAAGCCGGCGGAAAAGGCGCGAACCTCGGTGAAATGATGAGAGCGGGATTGCCTATTCCGCCTGGCTTCGTAGTCAGCGTCGGAGCGTATTACCGCGCGATTCGCGAAAACAACCTCGCTTCTTTTATTGAAAGCAAACTCCGCAACCTCGACGTGCAAGACGCTGCCGCTTTGCAGCGGGCCAGCGACGAGATTAAACGAGCAATCGAACGCGCGCCGGTGCCGAACGACATTCGCGCGGACATCGTGCGAGCGTACAACAAGTTGTGCGGCGTCACGGGAATTCCGAGTGCGAACCAAGAAGTACTCGTGGCAGTTCGCAGCAGCGCCACCGCCGAAGACTTGCCTACAGCGAGTTTCGCTGGGCAACAAGCGACGTTTCTCAACGTAAAAGGAGCAGAGCAAGTCGTCGATGCGGTGCGCCGTTGTTGGGCGTCGCTCTTTGAAGCGCGCGCGATTTACTACCGCGTGCAAAACGGTTTCGACCATATGCGCGTGGGCTTGAGTGCGGTCGTGCAAAAAATGATTCAAAGCGAGTCAAGTGGAGTAATGTTCACCGCAGACCCAGTCACCGGCGACGCCAGCAAAATAATTATCGAAGCTGGCTTCGGCTTGGGCGAAGCGGTGGTAAGCGGGCAAATCACACCAGACAATTACATCGTTGACAAGCAAACACTGCGAATTCTCGAGAAAAACATTTCTCGCCAAGAAACGATGATAATACGCACGCCCAGCGGAGCGACCGAGAGAGTTGAAGTTCCGGAAGAAATACAGGAAAAGCAGAAAACGAGCGACGAGTTTATCGTGCAAATCGCAAAACTCGGGCGCGCCATCGAAAAACACTACGCTTTCCCTCAAGACATCGAATGGGCTGTCGAGCGCGGACGCGTTTACATCACGCAAAGCCGCGCCATCACGACGATTAAAGGAAAAAGCGGAAGCGCAACGGAAGCAACGCCGAGCGAAAAACCCGTAAAAACCGAAAAGAACGCTGTCGGGGAAAGCGCAAGCGAAAGCAAGAGCGTTGGCGAAAGCGCGGTCGAAGCGAAAGTATTGTTGAGGGGACTAGGCGCAAGCCCAGGAATCGCGAGCGGCACAGTCAAGCTCGTTACCGACAAAAGCCAACTCTCTAAAATCACGCGCGGCGACGTGCTCGTCACTGAAATGACTAGTCCTGATTTCGTGCCTGCAATGAAGAGAGCGAGCGCGATAGTCACGAACGCTGGTGGAATGACTTGCCACGCGGCGATTGTTTCGCGCGAACTCGGAATCCCGTGCGTCGTAGGATCGAAAAACGCTACGAGCGTTTTGCGCGACGGACAAATCGTGACTGTCGATGCTAAGCGCGGCGTAGTCTACGAAGGAAAAATAGCGCTTGAAGCTCCAACTAAAGAGGACGCGGCTAGAAACGGCGGATTGAGCGACGCGCAAGCGATTGTCGTTGCTGGCGGAGTAAGCTACACTACTGGAACAAAGATTTACGTGAACATCGCCGACACAGAGGTCGCCGAGAAAGTCGCGCAAAAAGACGTTGACGGAATCGGGTTGCTTCGCGCCGAATTCATGATTGCTGGGCTCGGAGTACACCCCAACAAGCTTGCTAAGGAAGGGCGCGCGAACGAATTCATAGACATGCTCGCTGAAAATTTGAGGCGCATTTGCACCGCGTTCGACCCTCGCCCCGTAATCTATCGCGCAAACGACTTTAAAACAAACGAGTACCGCGGTTTGCCTGGCGGAGAAGAGTTTGAGCCGCACGAGGAAAACCCAATGATTGGCTACCGCGGATGCTTCCGATACGTGATGGACCCCACGGTATTCAAAATGGAGATTGAAGCCATCAAAAAAGTCCGCGAGGAGTACGGCCTCAAAAACTTGTGGTTAATGATTCCCTTCGTGCGCACCGTTGAAGAATTCGTTAAGTGCAAGCAAATCTGCGAAGAAAACGGCTTGCGCCAAAACCAGGATTTCAAACTCGGAATCATGTGCGAAGTACCTAGCACCGTGATAATGGCTGAAGAGTTTTGCGAAGCAGGAGTAGACTTCATGTCGATTGGAAGCAACGACTTGACGCAGCTCACGCTTGGAGCGGACCGAGACAGCGGCATGTTTGCGAAGTTCATGGACGAACGCGATCCAGCAGTCATGCGCAGCATTCAACTCGTCATCGAGCGGTGCCACAAGCACGGCGTTCCCGTAGGAATATGCGGGCAAGCACCATCAGTTTACCCTACCTTCGCAGAAAAACTCGTTGAATACGGTATAGACTCGATTTCCGTCAACCCAGACGTCATCGAGCGCACACGCAAAATCGTTGCAAGCGCGGAAAACAAAGTCATGCTGCGTCAACTCGCAGAATTGACAAAGAAAAAATAGCGCCGCTGAAACTTAATTGCGGGAAAGCGCCTGCCGCAAAAAGCCACGACGAAACAGACACGCCGCGGCCTAAGCGCTAAAAAAACCGTAAAATTCAAACGTAGTAGTAATTACCGCTGTCTTTCTGCTCGCGGTCGGCCACGCTTCCTTCTTTGTTCGCGCGCGGACGCCCAGTCTGCGGATCGCGCCTGAACGTAACACCCATTTCACGCAGGAAGTCATGCATTCCATCGCGTTGCGCTTGCGGCGTTCCCGCCCGCCCTTCTTTAGCCGGCGTTCCATTGAATAAAAGAATTTTGTCGCTCACCGCATCGATGAACAACAAGTCGTGGTCCACTACGAAGCAAGGAACTCCGCTTGATTCGCTTGTTTTTTTAATCAGTTCGGCTGCTTCGAGGCGTTGTTCGACGTCGAGGAAAGCACTTGGCTCGTCAATCAAGCGTAAATCGCATTCTTGAATGAGGACGAGGGCGATCGACAGGCGCTGCAACTCGCCGCCGCTTAACTCGCACACTTTTTTGTCAAACAAACCATCGATTTCCAGCTTGCGTGTGATTTCAGCAAAGCCGTGTGGAGGACGAGTCGTGAATTTAGAGAATAATTCGCGCACGGTTCCAGCGAAATCGCTTTTCAAGTATTGTGGTTTGTAAGCGACTTTCCTCTTCGGCAACTCGGCTTCGTCATCGCTCTTCTCGACGCCAGCGAGTAGCTTGACGAACGTAGTTTTGCCTATAGCGTTTGGTCCGAGGACGCCAACCGTTTCCGCAAAAACTTCGCCGCCAGCAACGCGCAATTCAAACTCGGCGTATTTCTTGCTTAACGGCGGGTAAGAAAAAACGCGTTCCTTTCGGACACCGCCGCTAGTTGGCGCGCGCACGTGAAAACGAATCGAGTGCTCTCGAAAGCGAACGTTTTCCTCTCGCACGAAGCCGTCAAGAAACTCGTTTATTCCTACGCGAGTGCTCTTCGGCTGGCTGACGACGCCGAACGCGCCTTTTTCACCGTAAAGAACACAAACATTGTCGCTGAGATAATCAAGCACTGCAAGGTCGTGCTCGACTACCACGACGCTTTTTCCTTCCTTCTCGGCAAGCGAACGGATTCCTTTCGCGGCGAGCAAGCGTTGTTTGACGTCAAGGAAACTGGAAGGCTCGTCGAAAAAAAAAGTTTGCGCCTCGCGAACGAAAGCCGCTGCTATTGCCGCACGCTGGAGTTCGCCGCCGCTCGCTTCGCTGAGTTTGCGGTGAAGGCAATCTTGCAACTCGAATTGCTTTACTGCTTGCGCGTAAGCGTCGCGCCCGTCACAACCACGCACAAAAGACTCAATGCTTTCGTCTGGCTGCTCGGCAACGATTTCGTCAACATATTGCTGTTTAACCGAGACACTCCTTTCACTACTCGGCTTAGTGAAAAAAAGCGCGGCGGCTGGCGGCAAAAACGAGCGCAATTCAGTTACAGTAAGTTCGTGATGCAAAACTCCGAAGTTTGGAGCAAGCGAGCCGTCGAGGAGCTTGAGGAGCGTTGTTTTTCCTATTCCGTTGACGCCGATGACGCCAGTCACACTTGCTTTTGGCGGCAATAGAAAGCCGTAAAGGCGAAAAGAGTTTTGTCCGTACTGGAAAAACGGGTCGCCAAACGCTTTCGGCAAATTCACGATTTTAATCGCGTTGAACAAGCATTTTTTCGCGCAAAGAGCGCAGCCTACACACTCGTTTTCGTTGATTACTGGATGCGGCGTTCGCTTTCCAGCGTCGCTAGGCAAAGCAGTTTCTTCCGCTCTTTTTGCCTCTGGCTCTGGAACCGCAATCGCCCCACCACCCATTCGCTTTACCGGGCACGTGTGAACGCAAGCGTAACCGCATTTTTGCGGCGCGCACTTTGCAGCGTCGATTACCGCGATGCGCGTTGCAGCGCGTTGTTTTCGAGTCATACGAACCAGGATAAGGTAAGCGCTAAGTTAATTAAAACTCTGCGTGGCGTGCAAGCGCGTCGCGCTCAAATCACTAGAACGAGTATTCCGAGAATCACGAGGATTATGCCGAGCCAAAGCAAGCCGCCGAAGAGGAGGTAGCCGAGTAGAGTCATCAAAACCGAGCCGCCTGCAGCGGCTTTCGGAGCGAAGAACAAAAACCACTCCGCGAGAATAATCAACAACCCGAGTG